>JAUILJ010000902.1 GCA_030433055.1 Polyangia bacterium | reverse complement strand
AGACCCGATCGCGAGCTAGCTGGCCACCCACACCATAGTAGAGAATCAGGCGGCGCCGATGCAGCGGGTCGAAGGTGTAGCGACGCCGGTGGTAGCCCTGACGAATCGCAACCGGTTCGAGGTCGCGGTTCATGAACGCGACCTCAGCGACGAAGCCCCAGTCGTCGAAGGTGGACTCGCGAGCAAACTCCCCATCATCCGTCAGCGCGGGGTTCCCCTCAGCGTCGAGCGTGCGCTCTGAGATGGGCCAGCCTCGCAGATCACGCACGACCTGAGTTCGGTAGGCCCCGTCAACGGTGGTCGTCGGCGCGCCGTCGGCGTCGAAGTAGGCCATCTCCGTGATCGAGCCGTCATCGCTCCGGGTCAGCTCGATGGAGTAGATTTCCGTGTCTTCCAGCGGCTGCCGGCGCCCCTCGCCGTTCCAGTAGCTCGCGTGCGTGCCCTTCTTGCTGAACTTTACTTCCTGGAGGATATAGCCACCGACAGAGTGGCTCACCGCGCGCACCAAATGCCCCGAAGCGTACTCGTAGGTCAGGAAGGCCATCGAAGACGGCTCTCCGTCGGCGCCTCCGATTCGAATCGTGTCGGCCCGCTCCGGGTGCCCGTCGACGTAGCGCAGGCGGTAACCTCCGGCCTGACTGGCTTGCTCGGCGCTGATCTCTCTCGCGCAGCGCGGGTCCAGCGTGGCGGCGAAGAGCGTGGAGCAGAACTTGACCACCTGCTGAGGCGCCGAGCTCTCTGGACTAGCGGGGACCACGGGAGCACGCGACGCGCGTTGCACCCGCTTGGGGCCCGGCGACGCGCTGACGCAACCGATCAACGCCAGGGGGCAGATGAGCGCCCAGCGGGACACCACCTGCTGAAGTCTCACTCACACCTCGCCAGTGGACTCACGACCAGAACCAACGGGGTAGGCGGACGCATCCCTGACCCATGCCACAACCCAGAAGAAAGCGAGACCAAGAATCTCCACGACCGCGCGGTCTCGCTCGACTCTCGGGCGTGAGACGGATCAGCGTCCGCCGTAGCGACACCGCACTGGACGTGGGTCTCGCGGGGCATCAAGGGTCAATTCAGATCGTCTCTCCCCCGAAGAATCCGGAGCCGACCCCTATTAGTTCAGTATTTTCATATACTTCTACTCTTCTTGCATTCATGCAGATAACGGAATATATATCCGGCTCCCGATGGAGCGAGTGAGTATCCCCAGCGACCGCTGGCAGCTGTACCGGCTGCTCAGTGACCCCACCCGGCTGCGCCTCCTGGCGCTCGCCGCTGTGGAGGAGCTCAGCGTGGGTGAGCTCGCGGAGCTACTTGGCGAGTCACAACCCAACGTGAGTCGCCACGCGGCGCCGCTCCGTAAAGCTGGCCTGCTATCGGATCGCCGTCAGGGCACGCGCACCCTGATCCGCCTGGGCGCAGCGACGCGCAACGACGCAGTGGTTCTCGACGCGTTGACCACGGGGCGTGAGCTGTGTGAGCAGGACGGAAGTCTGCTGCGCATCGCTGACGTGGTCGCTCGACGGGACGACCGCACACGGGAGTTCTTCGCTCAGCCTGGTCATGGAGATGGTTCCCTAGGGATCTGCCCGGAGCTTCCGGCTTACCTCTTCGCGCTGGCACCGTTGTTCCCAAACCGCCAGCTCGCGGTGGACGCTGGGACCGGCGACGGGAGCTGGCTCGATGTGCTCGCGCCGATCTTCGAGCGCGTAATCGCCCTGGACCGAAGCGAAGCTCAGATCGAGCGCGCGAAGCAGCGCGCAACCGAACGCGGCTTCGAAAACGTGGAGTTTTTGTGCGAACCACTGGGCGCCGGTAGCACCCAGCGCCTACTCGACGATGGAGCGGACCTGGTCGTGGCGTCACGCATGCTGCACCACGCCCCCCTGCCGCGCGAAGCCATGAGCGAGCTGGTCCGACTGGTGCGACTGGGAGGTCACTTGCTGGTGATTGACTACGCGCATCACGATGATGAACGGCTCAGCGAACAGCAAGCCGACGTATGGCTGGGATTCGACCGCGACGAGTTGCGTGACCTTGCGTCAGGCGCTGGCCTGGTCGATATCACTGTCTCCAACGTGCCGTCCGCGTTCTCGCGGGGCACGAATGATGGCCACGTGCCTTGGATCTGTCTCTTGGGGCGCCGCGCTACTGGCGAGGCTCCGAAGAGCAAACGCTAGAACACATTTTGAGGCTCCCGATCTCCCACCAGCTGGGAGGGGGGCGAGATGAGAGGAACGAACATGACACAAAGCGTACCGGTTACGAGCAAGGCCAGCGGCCAAAACAAAGACTACGTCATCAAGGACATCAGCCTGGCTGACTGGGGTCGCAAGGAGATCACCATCGCCGAGCACGAGATGCCCGGCCTGATGGCGACGCGAGAGAAGTACGGACCGGAGAAGCCCCTCAAGGGCGTGCGCGTCTCCGGCTCGCTCCACATGACGATTCAGACCGCCGTGCTGATCGAGACCTTGAAGGATCTGGGCGCCGACGTGCGCTGGGCTTCGTGCAACATCTTCTCGACCCAGGACCACGCCGCCGCGGCGATCGCTGCCAGCGGAACTCCCGTGTTCGCCTTCAAGGGCGAGACCCTGGAGGAGTACTGGGAGATGACGTTCAAGGCCCTGACCTGGCCCGACGGCAAGGGCCCGCAGCTCATCGTCGACGACGGTGGTGACGCGACCCTGCTGATTCACCGCGGATTCGCGGCGGAGAAGAACGCCGCGATCCTCGACGAGCCCACGGACAACGAAGAGCTCAAGGTCATCAACAAGCTGCTCAAGCGCGTGCTCAAGGAGAACCCGAAGCACTGGCACCGCGTCGTCGAGGACTGGCAGGGCGTGTCCGAAGAGACCACCACCGGCGTGCACCGTCTCTACGAGATGCACACCAAGGGCGAGCTCTTGATCCCCGCGATCAACGTCAATGACTCCGTGACCAAGAGCAAGTTCGACAACGTGTACGGCTGCCGCGAGTCCCTCGTGGACGGCATCAAGCGCGCCACCGACGTGATGCTCGCCGGCAAGACCGCCATGGTCTGCGGCTTCGGCGACGTGGGTAAGGGCTCTGCCGAGGCGCTGGCCTCGCACAAGGCTCAGGTGTTCGTCAGCGAGATCGACCCGATCTGCGCGCTCCAGGCCTGCATGACCGGCTACAAGGTCACCACCGTCGAAGACGCGCTGCCCTTCGTCGACGTGTTCGTCACCACGACCGGCAACAAGGACATCCTGACCGTGGACCACATGGCCAAGATGAAGGACCAGGCCATCGTGTGTAACATCGGCCACTTCGACAACGAGATCCAGATCGACAAGCTCAACGCGGCCGATGGCGTCACCAAGACCAACATCAAGCCGCAGGTGGACAAATACACGTTCCCGACCGGCAACAGCCTCTACATGCTCGCCGAGGGCCGCCTCCTGAACCTCGGCTGTGCCACCGGCCACCCGAGTTTCGTGATGTCCAACAGCTTCACCAACCAGACGCTCGCCCAAATCG
>JAUILJ010000901.1 GCA_030433055.1 Polyangia bacterium | reverse complement strand
AGAGTTCCGATGGGCGCGGCGTCCATGAACGCCTTGTTGCGGTCGACGAAGCGCAAGACGAGCGCCTGATGGAGTGCGTCGCTCAGGTGGTCTTCGATCTCTCGGGTGCGCGCCTGCCAGTGACCGGCGTCCTTGACCCACGCGCGGTGATGAGTGACGTACGTCCAGGTGCGGACGAAGGCGATGCGCGTGAGGATCGCCTCGATGTCTCCCTTGGGATCGTCGAGGCGTTCCACGCGGCCAGCGAGCCAGTCGGTGTCGAGGCGCATGTTGTGGGAACGCAGTTGATCGTAGATGGCCTCGAGCAGCACGAGGTGTTGTTCGAACAGCACCTTGCGGTAGTCGGGGATCTGAGCGACTTGCCACAAGAGCTCTACGGCCTCCTGGCTGGTCGCCGCGGACTGGACCGTGGGCAGCGCCGCGAGGCGCTCGAGCGCCAGCTGATCCTCCGCCTGATCGATACGGCGCAGGCGAGGCGAGGGCGCCGGGGCCCGCAACGATTCAGAGAGCAGCTGCAGGGTCGAGAAGTCGAGTTCCGGGTTGCGCCACCACAGCTGCTTTTCTCTGGGGAAATGATGCGTCTCGAGGGCCTGCACCACGTCGAAGGGTAGCTCGGGCTCCGGCGCGAGGGTGCTGAAGGTGCCGTCCTGCAGGTGCCGCCCAGCGCGCCCGGCGATCTGGCCCAGCTCGGAGAGCTCGAGGTGCCGCGACTTCTGGCCATCGAACTTGCGCAGATCGGCGAAGGCGACGTGATTGATCGACAGGTTCAGGCCCATCCCGATGGCGTCGGTCGCCACCAGGTAGTCGACGTCTCCCGACTGGTAGAGCGCCACCTGTGAGTTGCGTGCGCGGGGTGACAGCGCGCCGAGCACGACCGCCGCGCCCCCCTTACGGCGCCGCACGCGTTCGGCTAGCTCGTAGACGCGGGCGGCCGTGAACGCCACGATCGCGCTCCCTGGCTTCAACTGGCCCAGGCGTGTCTGTCCGGCGCCCCGCAGGTCCGACAGCCGTGGATGACGGCGGATCCGTGCGGTAGGGACCAGCTCGCTCACCAGGTGTTCGACGCTCTGAGAGCCGAGAAACCACGTCTCGCTGCGACCTCGGCGGTAGAGCAAGCGATCAGTGAAGGTGTGTCCACGCTGGGGGTGCGCGGCGAGCTGGATCTCATCGACGCCCAGAAAGTCTACTTCGAGATCCAGTGGCATGGCCTCGACGGTGCACACGAAGTAGCGCGCCGAGGCCGGCACGCGCTTCTCTTCGCCGGTGATCAACGCGACCTCGTCGATCCCGATGCGATCGGCGATCTTGTCGTAGACCTCGCGCGCCAATAGCCGCAGGGGAAAGCCGAGCATGCCGCTGTCGTGGGACAGCATGCGTTCCACCGCTCGGTGCGTCTTTCCGGTGTTCGTGGGGCCGAGGAGCGCGGTGATGCGGGAGCCGATGCTGGCCGCGCTGCGCGGCGCAGTGGGACTGGCCACGTTGTGAGCCACGCAGCGACTCTACAACGCGGTCCGTCAAGCGCCCGTGGGAATCGTGACGAGGACCAAGGGAGCGCAGCACGGGTTGAGCCACGGCGCTCCTCACCCCCAGACCCCACGCGCAAAAAACTTGGGCCGCACACTCTCGCCCCACGAAGTCAAAGCGAGAATGTGCGGCCCAAACCGGGCGTGGAGGCGCCCGGATAAGCTGGCTCAGGTGATCAGCGCGCCGCCAGCTCGGCGGGGGCGAGCCACTGATACTGTTCCCGTACCCGTGTCCCACGCTTGCCGAAGTTCATGATGCTGAGCTTTGCGCTGTAGCGCTTGTACTCGAACTCGATACCGCTACGGGCGTACGGCGCCTGGAGCTCTTTGGTTACGGGCGCGACGCCCGTTGTCTTGGTGACGGGGCCGACGCTGGCCACGAGCGCCTGCTCACGCTGCTTCAAGTAGTCTAACCCCGCCTCGGCGTTGAGGTCGCTGAACCCATCGAGCGCCACCAGATGCCCCTGGAGATCGAACTGGGCATACAGGTCCGAGAGCTCCGTCGAGTCCCCGAAGCCCGTGCACCTGAGGGCGGCGCCGTTTGCCTCGTCGTTGCAGCTGGCGCCGTGCCGGGAGGCGAAGCGCGAGACGTCTGCTCTCGTTGATTTCCCTAGGGAAAAAGAGAGGGCGGGGGTGAGGCGCGCTTCGTGGCTGGCTTCAGCCAGATTGGTGCGCAACGTACGCGTGCGGTAGGCCTCGATCGCCGCCGGATCTGCCTTGCCTTCCAGCACTGGGCAGCCCGGCGCGCCCTTGAGCCAGCCGAGCAGAGGCCGGCCGGCCTTGGTGTGAGCAAAGCCCACCAGGCCCACACCGAGCAGGCTGGTGACGCTGGCCGCCGCGAGCGCGCGTTTCAACCAGGGACGCATCTCAGTTCGCGGCTCCACCGCTGCCCGCCATGCCGCCGGTGCCGCCGGTACTCGCACCGGCCGTGCCACCGCTGCCTGCAGCCCCGCCGCTCGCGGCGCAGGCCGCCTTGGTGTTGGCGCCGCTGGTGTCTTCGACGATGTCGTTCTTCAAGCCCAGGAGGACGGGCGCGGCCGCCTGAATGTCCGTGGCCTCGACACCGGCTTCGGTGAGCCCCGCCGCCACGTCTTCGACCAGGGCGTCAAAGTCCGCGTCGCTGATGCCCAGGTTCGCGTGGGCGTCCGCCATCGAGCGGCACGGGGCGATCGACGACGACGAGCCTGCGTACGTGACGCCTTCACAGCCGAAGACCTCCTGGGTCTGAATCGTGAGGCACTCGAGCACGTGCGTCTGGGTGTTCGGCGTCAGGCTCGTGAACCACGCGCTGATGCGACAGTCACCGGCGATGGCGGGGAACACGTTGTCCTTCACCACGCCCGCGACCGCGGTCGCTCCACCGTACTTTGCGCACAGCGAGGCGGTGCCTCCGCTGCCTCCGCTGCCTCCACTACCGGCGCTCGAACCGCCGCTCCCGCCGCTGGTTCCGCTTCCGCCGCTGCTCACCGCGCCACTTCCGCCGCTGCCTCCGGATTCTTCATCGTCGCTGCAGCCGACCAGGCTGAGGGGCACGACCAGCGCTCCGAGGAGCAGCGCGCGCGTGGTGGTTTGACCAAGCCCGCGGACGCCGCGGAAAGAATACAAAGACATCGACCCTCCTTAGTGGTTCGCACTCGCCCGAAGTCCACGCCTCGGATCAGTGGTTCCCCAAGGTACGGATCGGCGCTGCGACTGGATCGGATCGGACGCGGATTGACCGACGTCAAGCGCAGGTGGTCGAGGTTTGTGGCTCGACTACTGGGGGGCGAGGTCGGAGACCGAGACAGGAAGCCTCAGGCTGCCCCCCACCATGACCATCATGTAGGTCTGATCGTCGAAGTGGCGGATACTGGGGCCGACGAACAGGCCGAACGCGGAGGCACCGAGTTGGATGGTCTTGTAGACGATCGGCGCGGCTTCGCGGCGGAATCCTGCGTTCATCAAGATTTCGCGGAGCTGACCCATCTCCTTTTCGTTGCC
>JAUILJ010000034.1 GCA_030433055.1 Polyangia bacterium | reverse complement strand
CTCTGGGCGTTTGATGACACTCGAGACGAAGGACGACCGCACGTTGTTCTTCGATCTGCTGCCCCTCACCTTCAAGGGTACGGGGGGGCTGTCGGTGCGGCTGAAGGTGTTCACCGTCCCGGGGCAGGTGATTCACGCGTCCACCCGGCGGCTCGTGGTTCAAGGCGCGGATGGCGTTGCGTTCATCGCGGACAGCCAGGAGTCGGAGACTCAGCACAATGCCGAGTCGTTCATGGATCTGAAAGAGAACCTGAAGGCCAACGGGCTGCTGCTCAAGCAGATGCCGCTGATCATCCAGTTCAACAAGCGCGACCTGAAGAACATCCGGAGCGATGAAGAGATCGCGAAGCTCGCTGCTCAAGGGCGCGAGCCGGTGTACCTCGCGGTGGCGACACGTGGCGAAGGCGTCGTCGAGAGCTTCGTCGGTCTCCTGCATCTGACCATGAGTCACCTGGACGCCGAGCATGATCTGACGGGCAAGTTCGGCATCAGCACGCAGGGGCTCCTGGAGGAGGTCAATCAGAAGCTCGGGATGCGCAAGCCAGTGAGTGAAGTACTCGGGGCGGCGGTGGGCGGGGCCCTCGACGTGCTGCGTCCGGTGGAGGATCAGGGATGAGCACTCAGGCGAGCGAACGCAGCCTCGACGAGCTCACGCTCGACTCGAAGCTGAGCCTCGAGGACCTGGTGGATCGGAGCGCTCTGCGCGAGATGGTTCACAGCTTCTACGAACTCTTCCGTATCCCGCTGCGCATCTACAGTGAGGACGGCGTACTGCTCAGCGACGTCGCCGAGCAGCCAGCCATTTACGCCTACTTGAATGAGTACCGAGGTGCGCGTGAGGCGCTCCTCGCACTCGTGCAGCGAGTGAAGGGGATCGACCCGAAAGTCGACGGGGAGCTAACGCAGCCTTGCATCACGGGGGCCGTCTATCAGGTCTTCGCGATTCAGTATGACGGGCGGCAGATTGGCCGCCTGATCCTCGGGCCGTTCCGCTCGCCAGAGCATCGGGAGATTCCGCGCGGGTTGCTGGATCTCGATCCTGGGCTGGACATCGCCAAGCTCAAACCACTGCTAGCGCAGCTGCCCCTCGCAGGGCACGACACGGTCACCCACATCGCGCGTCACCTCAAGGGCGCCCTGGATCTGATCCTCTTCAGCGGTCACAAGGCACTGCTCACGACGAACATGCATCTGGCGAGCGTGCGTGAGAGCTTCCGCGAGCTGCAGGAAAAGAACACGAAGCTGCAGGAGGCATACAACCGCCTCAAGGAGCTAGACCGTCTCAAGAGCAACTTCCTGGCAACCGTGTCCCATGAGCTACGCACGCCGCTCACTTCGATCATCGGCTACAGCGAGATGCTGGCCGAGGGGATCGCTGGGGACATGAATGACGAACAGAAGGAGTTCGTCACCACCATTCATGACAAGGGTGAGCAGCTGCTCGAGCTGATCATGGGCTTGCTCGATCTCTCCAAGCTGGAGAGCGGCACGATGAGCCTCAACCGCAGGGAAATCGAAATCGAGCCTCTGCTGGAAGACGTCGCGAGTACGCTGCAGCCTACCGCGCGGAAAAAGGGCGTGAACCTGGTGGCGCGCAACTCTCTGGGCCTGCCCGGGATCTGGGCCGACCCGGAGCGGCTGCGTCAGGTCCTGCTGAACCTCACCGAGAACGCGATCAAGTTCACCCCTGAGGGTGGCACGGTGGAGCTTTCCGCAGACGCGGGGTTCATGGATGCCGACGATGACGATGGGGAAGGCGGCGGCATGGTGCTGTTCAGCAACAAGCGCCCCGCGGTCGAACTGACCGTCACCGACAGTGGCATCGGGATCCCCGACCACGAGAAGGCTCGAGTGTTCGACGCCTTCTATCAGGTGGATGGGAGCTCCACGCGTGAGGCGGGCGGCACCGGGTTGGGCTTGTCAATCGTCAAGCGTCTGGTGGACGCCCACGATGGGCGCATCGACATCCGGGACAACGAGCCGCATGGCGCTCAGTTCGTCGTCACGCTGCCGCGGCGGCGTGCCAGTCTCTCGGGATGACAGCGCGCCGCAGCGGAGATCATGACTCGAGCCGCGCCAGCCGCGGCGGCGCACCCGGTGAAGGTCAGCTGCTTGAGGTGCTGAGCCAGGTGTTCGCGTCCACTCAGAGGGATCCGAACCTCGTCCTCGGTATTGGTGACGACGCCGCCTGCGTGCGCTTCTCTGGAAACCTGGTCGTCAGTGTGGACGCCCAGGTCGAGGGTACGCATTTTCGCAGGGACTGGCTCAAGCTGGCTGACGTGGGTTTTCGAAGTTTCCAGGCGGCAATTAGTGACCTGGCGGCGATGGGTGCGTCTCCGGTCGCGGCGCTGTCCCACCTCACACTGCCCGCCGAATTCCGCGCGAGTGATCTCCAGCGGCTGACGCAGGGCCAGCGAGCCGCTGCGGACGCGACCGGTTGTCCCGTGATAGGTGGCAACCTGAGCCGGGGTCCAGAGATCAGCGTCGTGACGACCGTGCTGGGACGCGCGGGGCGCTGCTTGAGGCGCGACACGGCTCGGTCAGGCGACGAACTCTGGATCCTGGGGGAAATAGGGATGGCGCGCGCCGGGCTGGAACTCTTGACGCGGAACGCGAAGCTCAAGACCCGCGCGGCGCGCCGGGCGCTGAACGCTTGGCGTCGTCCCCAGGCGTTGGTGCGTGAGGGCCGGGACCTGGTTGGCCGCGCCCGTGCCTGCATGGATCTGTCTGATGGCCTGGGGAGGGACGCAGGCAGTCTGGCGGAAGCGAGCGGCGTGCGCGTTGAACTGGACGCGGTAGAGCTGGAGCGGGCGTTGAGCCCAGAGCTTGTGAGCGTGGCCAGGAGCCTCGGTGTTTCAGCGCTGGCGCTGGCCATCGAGGGCGGAGAGGACTACGCGCTGCTGGCTTCGGGGCCGGCCAAGCGGCGCCCCGCGGAAGCAAAAGTAGTCGGCACGGTGCGCATGGGCTCAGGCGCGTGGCTCAGGCGTGACGACCAATGCCTACCGCTGGCCGGTGGATTCGATCATTTCGCGCGCTGACTAGAAGCCAGGGTCGGTGACCGGCGGCGGAACGAAGCCATTATCGCCCTTGGGCTTGGGCTTCGCGGTGGCCGTGGGCGCTGCGCTCGCCGTCGGCGCTGGCGTTCCACCCTTCGGCTTCGGCACGCCTCCCCCGTGGGGGGCCACCGCGCCGTTCACCTGCTTGGTCTCCTTGGCGAGTTCATCTGGGCTGAGCGTCGCCCCTCCGTCGTCACTGGGGGCGGCGGGATCTGGAGCCACGGCTTCGGCCTCTGGTGCGTTCCCAGTCTCGGCGGTGGTCGGGGCAGTCTCCGCGGTGTTGGCGACGGCGGTCTGAGGGGCCTCGGCCTTCTGCTGCAGCTTCATCACAGCGAAGGCGGCGCCTCCACCCAGCACAGCCAGGCCAAACAGCACACCAATGACCAGGCCCGCGCCCGACTTCTTGGGCTTGACCGCCGGGGCGAATGTCTCGGTTCCGTACGGAGTCCCGTGAGCGAGCCCGTAGTCACCGCTCGGCGGTGGAGGCAAGCTGCTGGTGTGGCTCTGGCTCTGGGTGGAGAGCTGCACCGTCATCGTGTCCACGAGCGTGCCCTGGGACGGAGGGATCGAGTCTTGCGAGGGTCGGCTGACTCGGGGCAACGAGACCTGGCTCATCAGGTCCGGCATCGAGCGCATCTGCAGGCGCTCCTGATTGTTCAGCGCCCGCTCGTCTGCTTGCTTGATGGCGTCGCGCAGCGCCTCCCGACGCTTCTCTCCCCGCTCACCCAACAAGACGGTGACGAACTTGCCCACGTCGTCCGCGCGCACACGGGGCATGTTCGGAGGGAATACGCGGTCCAGCGCGGCCTCGAACTCCGCCGCGGTCTGGTACCGCTCCGCAGGGTCGCGGGCGAGCGCCTTCATCACGACCGTCTCGAGGGGGCGAGGGTAGTCCTTGTCGAACGCCCGAGGCGCCACGATCGGACGATCCGAGACGATGTTCTGTAGCGTAATGACATCACTTTCCCCGCGGAAAGGATGCTTGCCGGTGGTTAGCTGGTACAGGATGATGCCGAGCGCGAACAGGTCCGTCCGCCTGTCGATTTCTTCTCCCAGGGCTTGCTCTGGGCTCATGTACGGGGGCTTCCCCTTGATCTGGCCCGCGTTGGTCTCTGCGGCGCTTCGACCAGCGGCCTTGGCGACGCCAAAGTCCACGATCTTCACCTGGCCGTCGTAGGTGAGCAGAATATTCTGTGGGGAAATGTCGCGGTGAACCAGTCCAAGCGGCTCGCCGTGCTCGTCCTTCAGCTCATGGGCGGCGTGCAGTCCGGAGCACGCGTCCGCGACGATTCGAACGGCGATGTTCCGCGGGATCCCGCCTTCCTTGGCGGCGGCTCTCCGGATCGCGCTCAGCGGCTCACCGTCCACCCACTCCATCACCAGGTAGAGGATGTCGTTTTGCTCGCCGAGGTCCTGGATCTGGACGACGTTCGGGTGACGGATGTTCGAGGCGATCGTGGCTTCGTCCAAGAACATCTGCTCGAACATCGGATCATCACTGATCGTTGGCAGCATGGTCTTGATGGCGACCGTCTTCGAGAAGCCGCGCGTGCCGTGCAAACGCGCCGCCCAAACCGCAGCCATTCCGCCCTGAGCGATCGGGACCAGGAACTCGTAGCGACCTAGGGTCTGACCGGGTTGGATTTCCCCAAGCGTTTGCATCAGCTGAATGACTCAGCGTTGCAGACGGGAGGCCGTCGCACAAGATGAGCACCCGTCGATCTGAGGTCTGAAGCCCCGAGAGGTGCGAGGGGCAACCACCCCGGATACAGGTGGCCCGCTGGCGTCTCGCTTCGACTCACCTGTCGACTTCCAATACCGCTGTCTCGTTGCATCGAACGCTACTCAGACGAAGCCTCCAGGAAACACGCTCGTCCTGAAACATACTGCAGGCTCGAAGTTTCACTCGGCAGCTGAGATCGGTCGCGCGGTCGAAGCCCAAACCGGGGCTCCCACCCCAGTTCACGATTTGCTCCATTGAAACACCATTGCCCGGAGGAAATAAGCCAGGCGAACCCAACGCTAGGCGGCGGCGAGCGACCCCGGCGCCGTCGATGGTGGCGTCAACGCTGGGCGTGGCGCCTGCCCAGCCAGTTCAACCCGGCGCTGACGAGCCAGGCGGCGGCGACGGCAAGCGCTCCAGCGACCAGCACGAACACACCACGACTGTCGCCCAGCACCTCCCAGCCCGTGGGGATCTGATGGGCGGCGTTGACGTTCGCGGCAGCACTCAAGAAATAGCGAGAAAAGACCAGACAAACGGCCAGCAGGGCGAGCGCCCAGAGCCAGCCCTTGGCAGCACTCCCGATGCGGCGCGGGGCGGCGAGCGCGAGCGCGCTCCCACCTAGGTGGACCCCGTAGGATGTCGGGATGATGTGCGAGTTGGCGAGCCAAACGTCACTGAGCCAGACCACGGTTCCGGGGAGCAGCCAGATGCCGCCGGCAGCACACAGCTCTGGCCGCCGTGAGATCCAGCCGAGCGCCAAGACCACGGCAGAGACATTGCAGACCCAGCAGCAGTCCGCGGCGCGGCCGTCGCGAAGGGCCACCGCGTCGTGGGCGGCGATGGCAACCAGCAGGGCGAGGCCCAATCCGCGATCCCAGAGACTCCCTACGCTGGCCATTGGACTGCTTTCTATGCGTGTCTCCCGCGGGCGCCGCCCTGAGGGCTCGCCGAGGCGCGCCCCGGGGGGGGCTGGTCGGAGAAATGTTGTCCCTACGCGCCAGCAGGTTCGCGAAAATCGTGCTGAGGCCAACCTGTGAACACGTTGTTGAACACCTTAGCGTAACTTGTGTTCAGGGCTGCGGAAGTTCAGGTTCCGGCTTGGTTCGGTCTGTGGGCAGGCATGCCTGGGACTAGATGTGCACAAGCGGTGGACCCCCAGATGCTGGGTTTTTGGCCTGGACGCACCCCAAGGGGTTGGGGTATTCAAGGCGCTCACTGAATGTCTATCCCTGCTCACCAGTGCAGCAGGGGCCTCGAACTGACGGACCGAAGACTGCAAGCGCGACCAGCTATTCAAACGTGCCTGCTGTGCATTTGAGAGGTGCTGCTCATCCGAGCGGTGTTCAGAGGTACGGGTCGGAAGTCCGGCTTACTCAGCAAAGCAAGTCACTCAACCTTAGATCGTTGGCGCCCAGCTGGGCACCGCTTGGGCTCGGCTCCACAGTCTCATTTCGAGGAGACCTCTGGGCGAGCGCCTGGACCTGGTTTCGATTCGCACGCTGCGTGCGACTCCGTTGCGCCCCCGGGCGCGCGTTCGTTGCGTCCTCGGACGTGGCTGGCGCCGCCGGAGCCTTCGCCCCCTGGGGCGCTTAGTTCACCCGCTGGGTGCTTTGAATGCGCGAGAGGTCCCTGACCCTGCGCGCGAAGACCACGACTCAAGAGCGAATATGGACCGCGTTTTCCACCGCCAGCAGATCTCAGGAGTCGCCTTGGTAGGCGCTCCAGTGCTGTCGTTGGGGCCACGGTCGACTGCTTCTGGTGGGTGCCGCGCAGTCGCGCACCCGAAAAAAGTCTGAGGGGTTAGGGGAGTGCTGGGCGCGCGCTCGGCATCGATTTCGTTTTGTGACGAAGCGGCTATGGCAGCGGGTATGCGAGGTCGCGAGATTCAGCGGGTGTCGATTCGGAGGCTCGAAAGCTCGAGCAATTCAGAGTTCCGCGGGGTCACTTGTCGAGTGACGTCCCAGCTGGAGCATTCGGTTCGAGGCCGTGCGGGACACGGCCAGATGGTCGCAGTGGTCTGCGGCAGCAAAGGGTTCGCGTCGCTAGGCGCGACATGGAAGGGATGAGAGAAAAGATGGCGCAATCGATGGTGGGGCATGAAGCGGGGGCAAAGCAGGTGAGCGCAGGGATCTCGACTCCAGGAGCCGAGCAAGACGCACGCGTGGCTGAGGGGCTCCATTTCAAACGACGCTACACGAAGACCGACGTGGCTCCGTTCGACCAGGTCGAGTGGCAGCGTCGCACCAGTGTGATCACCAACCCCGACGGGTCCGTGGTGTTCAAGATGGAGGGCGCGGAGATCCCCCGCGAGTGGTCACAGCTCGCCACCGACATCGTCGTCAGCAAGTACTTTCGCAAGAGCGGGCTGCATGGACAGAAGGAGCAGGCTGAGACCAGCGTGCGCCAGGTCGTGCACCGCGTGGCTCACACGATTCGCGTCGCCGGAGAGCGCTTCGGTGGTTACTTCGCCACGGCAGAGGACGCCGAGGTCTTCGAGCAGGAGCTGACGTTCCTGTTGGTCAATCAGTACGGCGCGTTCAACTCCCCCGTCTGGTTCAACTGCGGTCTGTACCATGAGTACGGAATCGAGGGATCCGGCGGAAACTGGGCGTGGACCGAGGGCACGTACGACGACATCTCGGAGACGCCCAACGCGTACATCCGTCCCCAGTGCTCGGCTTGCTTCATCCAGTCGGTAGATGACGACCTGATGAGCATCTACGAGCTCGTGAAGCACGAGGCTCGCCTCTTCAAGTACGGCTCCGGTACCGGGACCAACTTCAGCGCACTGCGCGGGCGTCAGGAGAAGCTCTCTGGCGGCGGTACGTCCAGTGGCCTCATGAGCTTCCTCGAGGTGCTCGACCGCGCTGCCGGTGCGACCAAGAGCGGTGGCACCACGCGCCGCGCCGCCAAGATGGTGTGCCTCGACATGGATCACCCCGAGATCGTCGACTTCGTGCAGTGGAAGGTGCGCGAGGAGAAGAAGGCGCGCGCGCTCATTGCTCAGGGCTTCGAGTCTGACTTCAACGGTGAGGCCTACAAGACGGTCAGCGGTCAGAACTCCAACAACTCGGTCCGCGTCAACGACGACTTCATGCACGCCGCCACCACCGGCGGGAAGTGGCACACCCGGGCGCGCACGACACGCGAAGTGGTCGACACCTACGACGCCGGCGAGCTGTGGAACATCATCGCCGACGCCGCGTGGAACTGCGCGGACCCCGGCGTGCAGTACGACACCACGATCAATCGTTGGCATACCTGCCCCAACACCGATCGCATCAATGCTTCGAACCCGTGCTCCGAGTACATGTTCTTGGACAACTCGGCGTGCAACCTCTCGTCGCTGAACCTCACCAAGTTCTTGGACGCTGACGGCCGCTTCGACGTTGCGGGCTACCGCCACGCCATCGAGCTGTTCTTCGTGGCACAGGAGATCCTGGTCGATCTCTCGAGTTACCCCACGGAACAAATCGCGCGAAACTCCCACGACTACCGTCCGCTCGGGCTCGGCTTCGCCAACCTCGGTACGCTGCTGATGGTGCTCGGGATCCCCTACGACTCTGACAAGGGCCGCGCCATGGCCGGTGCGTTGACCGCGATCCTCTGCGGCCATGCCTACCGCGTGAGTTCGGAGATGGCCTCGAGCAAGGGCGCGTTCAACGGATACGCCAAGAACCGGGAGCCCATGTTGCGGGTGATGCGCATGCACCAGGAAGCGGCGTATGGCATCGACCGTGATCTGTGCCCCGAAGAGCTGTGGCGTGCCGCGTGCGAAGACTGGGATCAGGTCGTGAAGCTTGGAGAGCAGCACGGCTATCGCAACGCCCAGGCCACGGTGCTCGCCCCCACCGGCACCATCGGCCTCTTGATGGACTGTGACACCACGGGGATCGAGCCGGACTTCGCATTGGTGAAGTTCAAGAAGCTCGCTGGCGGTGGCTACTTCAAGATCGTCAACCAGGCGGTGCCGCGCGCGCTCGAGCGACTGGGTTACAGCCCGGTCGAGGTACAGGAGATCGTCGCGTACATCTCCGGCACCAACACGCTGGTTGGTGCACCCCACGTCAACCGTCAGAGCCTGAAAGAGAAGGGGCTCGACGAGGCGGACCTGCGCAAGGTCGAAGATGCGCTGCCCGGCGTATTCGATCTGAACCTGGCTCTCTCGCCCTGGGTGCTCGGCAAGGACACGTACCAGCGCCTGGGTATCACCGCGGAAAAGATGAGCCAGCCCGGCTTCAACCTGCTCAGGCACCTCGGCTACACCCCCAAGGAGATCGAGGAGGCGGGCGATGTCATCGTGGGTCACATGACCATCGAAGGCGCGCCATACCTGAAGTCGGAGCACCTGCCGGTGTTCGACTGCGCGAACCGCTGTGGTCGCACCGGCGAGCGCTACCTCGAACCGATGGCACACATCCGGATGATGGCAGCGGCTCAGCCGTTCCTCTCGGGAGCCATCAGCAAGACCGTGAACCTGCCGAACGAGGCCAGCGTCGACGACGTGCGGCGCATCTATGAAGAGGGCTGGAAGCTCGGTCTCAAGGCGGTCGCGCTGTATCGCGATGGGTGCAAGGCCTCGCAGCCGCTCTCCACTTCCAGCGATCAGCAGGAAGAGAAGGACGACGCTGTCGAGGTGGCGGCGAAGCCCGTCGTGCAGATCCGTCCGACTGGGACCCGCGTGCGCTTGCCCAAGAAGCGCAGCGGCTTCACCCAAGAGGCCACGGTGGGTGGTCACAAGGTGTTCTTGCGCACCGGTGAGTACGAAGACGGTTCGCTGGGCGAGATCTTCATCGACATGCACAAGGAAGGCGCCGCCTTCCGCTCACTGATGAACTGCTTCGCCATGGCGGTCAGCGTTGGGCTGCAATACGGCGTGCCCCTCGATACCTACGTCGAGCAGTTCACCTTCACGCGCTTCGAGCCTCACGGCGTCGTCTCGGGTCACCCGAACATCAAGTTCTCGACCTCGATCGTGGACTACATCTTCCGCGTGCTCGGCGTGGAGTACCTGCAGCGCTACGATTTTGCTCAGGTGCCTCCGGAAGAAGAGGAGCCGGCGTCCATCGCCGACCCTGCGGACACTCGGCGCCAAGAGGAGGCTCGGGCACTCCCGGCAGTGGCGACGGCCAGCGTCGAGACCCACAGCAGCGGGCTCGACGCCCAGCTCGAGGAGATGATGGGGGACGCCCCGGTGTGTGACGGCTGTGGCCACATCACCGTGCGCAACGGCGCTTGCTACAAGTGCCTGAACTGCGGCAACTCGATGGGCTGCTCCTGAGCCGTTCAGCGAAAACAGGCCGAAGCGGCTCGCTCCCTTTCTGGGGCGGGCCGCGGCCGTTTTTGTGGCCTCTCGCCTCGCATCGAGACAGCTCAGGCGACAAAAGCGCTTAACGACAGGCCCACGGGTGGGGTGTAAGCGTACGAAGTTGGGAACGGTTCTTCGGTCGATGTCCCAACTCCCGCAGGTTTGTCGAGGGTTTGTGACCAATGACCAAAGCCAGGTACGCTAGCGAGACCACGAGGAGCGGACTTCAGTAACCACCCGGGTTCAGACACAAAACACGGGGCAATCAGCCCGCGACTGAACTACTGTGGGGCCACTCGGCGCCGCCAGCAGCCGGCCGACGCCCGCTGCGTCCGAAGTGCTAGGAGACGACAGAATGAAAGCCAAATCGAACAAGCGCGTCATGATCCCGGTGTTGCTCGGGGTGTTGATCCCCGCGGGCGCTCTCATCGTCCCCGGCTGCAAGAAGGACGAGCCACCGCCTCCGCTGCCGTCCGCTGCACCGGAGCCCACCGAGGTGAAGACCCTCACCCTCGAAGAGGAAGATGCAGGCGTCGATGCGGACGCCGATGCAGGCAAGAAGGTCGTGGGCAAAGGCGTGCCGGCATCCAGCCTGAAGGCGTGCTGCGGTGCGCTGGCTCAGAACGCCAAGAGCGCGCCCCCGCCGAACAACGTCTACATGAGTCAGGCCGCCGCGGTCTGCTACTCGATGGTCGCTCAAGGGCAAGGCAGCGGCACCATCCTCGGTGCGATCCGCGGCGCGCTCAAGGGCGCGAACATGCCCTCGTCCTGTCGCTGATTTCGCGGAATGGAGGAGACGAAGTGGGCACCCATCCGAAGCGCTTGACGGTTCCCGCGCTGCTCGGCTTCGTCTCCGTGGCAGCGCTGGTCTTACCTGGTTGTCCCGAGAAGGATGAACCGCCTCCGCCGTTGCCCGTCGCGACGGCGGACTCTGCGGGGCCGACCAATCTGCAGCTCGAACCGGAAGACGCAGGGGTCGACGCCGATGCAGACGCAGGCAAGAAGCCCCAGGGCGGAGGCACCCCGAGCTCTGGCCTCAAGCCGTGTTGCGCCGCGCTGGCTTCCAACGCCAAGAGCGCGCCGCCACCGAACAACGTCTACATGAGCCAGGCCGCCGCGGTCTGTTACTCGCTGGTGGCCCAGGGGCAGGGCAGCGGGACGATCATTGGAGCCATCCGCGGCGCGCTGAAAGGCGCCTCGATGCCATCGTCGTGCAAGTGACCTGTGGTGGCTCCGGTGTCCCCTGCTTGCAGCCTCGGGCGCCGGAACTAGAGCGCTGTGTATCAAACCGCAGTTCCGTGTGGAATCAGCGATAGCCGGCGCACGAACCCCCGTTCCAGTCAGTCATGGCTACCCAACCTCTGGCAACGCTGGCAGCATCGTCGCTGCAGATGGACAGCACGACCAGGTTGGGGGTGAGGCGGCACCGCGCTGGCGCGCCTTGCGAGGCCCGAGCCCTGGACGGCACACCCAGGCGGTTTGACGACATCCCGAGAATGGACGCTGGCTGATGGGTTCCGAGGTAAAAGGGATCTGGTTTCTGGTGGCGCGAGACGAGGTGGACTCGCGCTGGGGGGCCGAGGCGTACGCTGCGCTCGCAGCGGGTGTCCCTGAAGCCTATCGGAGCGCGCTCACCGAGCCGCTCGCCTCCAGCTGGTATCCCGAGGAGGCGCTGCAGTGCGCCCTCGAAGCGATGCGCGAGCGCCTGGTCTCCGCCGAAGACCCCTACCGGGAGCTACTGTTCGCCTGTACCCAGCGCGGGATGGGGCGCTTCTTCCGCGCGATGATGCGCATCACCAGTCCACACTTCGTGCTGCGTCAGGTGCCCACGATGTGGCGCCACATTCGCAGAGACGACGCGCAGATCGAAGTCTCGCTTGGTGAGCCGACTTCGCGCGTCGTCTACTCCGGCTTTCCTTACTTCGATGACCCCAACTATCGCGTGCTGGTAGAGGCGAGCCTCGGCGCGCTGGTGCAGCCCACGGTGGCGCGCCGGGTGCCCGTGAGGGTGGAAGACTTCGGGGACGATTGGCTGCGTGTCGCGATCACCCATGGTTGATCATTTGTAGCCCGCTCAGGGGTGTTGTACGGCTCCAACCATGGGCGACGTGAACCCCCGACACCCCATCGATTGGCCGAACCTCGGCGAGGAGTCCTTGATGCATTTCAAGGCGCTCCTGCGCATCGACACAACGAATCCTCCGGGCAACGAGATCGCCGCGGCGAGGTACATCGCCGACCTGCTGGACCACGAGGGGATCGAGTATCAGCTCCTCGAGTCCGAGCCAGGGCGCGCGTCGCTGGTCGCGCGGTTGCGCGGCTCCGGTAAGGCTGGTCCTCTGCTACTCAATGGCCACCTCGATGTCGTCCCGGCAGATCCGGAGGCATGGGAGCATCCACCCTTCGACGCGGTGGAGGCGGACGGCTGCGTCTGGGGCCGCGGCGCCATCGACATGAAGAACATGGTGACGATGGGGCTGATGACGCTGATCACCTTGCACCGGCGTCGAGTGCCCTTGGAGCGGGACGTGATCTTCGCTGCAGTGGCCGACGAAGAGGCGGGCAGCGACAAGGGTGCGTTGTTCCTCGTGGAAAATCACCCAGAGCTGGTGCGGGCGGAGTACGTCCTGAACGAGGTCGGCGGTCACACGCTCCACATGGGTGAGTCTCGCTTCTATCCAATCCAGGTGAGCGAGAAGGGGATTTGCTGGTTTACCCTCAAGGCCACCGGAGAGCCCGGGCATGGCTCGATGCCGCATCCGGGCAATCCCGTGCTGCGCATCGCTCGCGCCATCGAGAAGCTCGGCTCGACTCGCTTGCCCCAGCACAACACGGATATCGTCGAGGGATTTCTGAAGGCGCTGGCCGATGGCGCGCCGTTCCCACGCAACAAGGTGATGGCGCTGCTCTTGCACCCAGCGCTGAGCGGGAAGCTCCTCGACGTGCTGGATCGCGTTCAGGCGGACCAAGCGATGGGCATCAACGCGATGCTGCGCCACACGGCGGCCCCGACCATGCTCAGCGGCAGCAAGAAGGTCAACGTGATCCCGGGCAGCGCCTCGGTCACCGTGGATGGTCGCGTGCTCCCCGGCTTCTCGATCGATCATTTCCTTAGGGAAGTGCAAGCGGTGGTAGGGGATGACCTCGAACTCGAGGTGCTGAATCAGCACGAGGGCACTCGCTTCGACAGCAACACGCCGCTCTATGACGCCATCTGCAAGGGCCTGAAGCAGCACGACCCCGGCGGGATCCCGGTGCCGTACATGATCCCGGGCTTCACCGACTCGTTCGCCTACGCGAGGCTCGGGGCGACCTGCTACGGCTTTTCCCCTGTCAAGCTCGGCCCGGATCTGAATTTCACCCGCATGTACCACGGACACAACGAGCGCATCCCGGTTGACGGCTACCTCTGGGGGCAGCGGGTGCTGTACGAGTTGGTAGAAGGCTTCTGCAAGGCTGGCTGAGCGCGATCGCCCGCGTGGGAAGCGCCGGAGCGACTACCGTAGACTCGAGCGCTCACCAGAGCTCAAGCTATTGCCAGCGCGCCCATGCGTCCAGATAGAAATGGACCAGGGCTTGGTTGTCCAGGCGATTGACAGGCACCTCGACGCTGCGCATATCCTCGGGGAAATTGAAGGCGAGGCGTAGGGTGTCGGGGGTCAGGTACTCCAGTCCGGAGACCTGCAGGTCTCTGGGAGGCCTGAAGGGTTGCTTCATCGCGAGGACGTAGCCCCACTCACCAAAAGCGGGAACGAAGACGTGATACGGCGCGGTGTGAAAGCCGACGCTACGGAGTGTGGCGTCGATGCACCAGAAGGCCCGGAGCGCGAACAGGGGACTCGTGCTCTGAACCACCAGAGCTCCGCCGTCCGTCAGGCGTTGGAAGATCGTGCGGTAAAAACGCGCGGAGTACAGCTTGCCGAGCGAGTAGTTGGTCGGGTCTGGGAAGTCGAGGATGATCACGTCGAAGCGTTGGTCGTGATCGCGGAACCACACCATCGCGTCGCTGTTGTGGACCTCCACGCGTGGGTCGTTCATCGCCTCGCGGTTTTGCTTCCGCAGCAGTGGGTTGTGTTTGCCCAGGTCGGTCATGGCGGGGTCCAAGTCGACCAACGTGATGCGCTCGACGCCGGGCCAACGCAGCACTTCCCGTGCTGCGAGCCCGTCGCCACCGCCGCCGATGGCTATCGCCGCATGGTGGCGCGCGGCCTGCATCGCCGGGTGCACCAGCGCTTCGTGGTAGCGGTACTCGTCGGCGGTGTCGAACTGGAGGTTGCCGTTGAGCTGAAGCTGAAACGTCTTGTGGCCAGCGTTCTGGCGCTCGGTGAGTACGATGCGCTGATAGCGGGAGTGCTCTCCAAAGATCACCTTTCCCGGGAACAGTGCAGACTCCGCCAGGCCCGTGACCCGCTCGCTCTCCAGGATCCCTGCCGTCAGGATGAGCAGCACCAACACAGCGCGCACCCGCGCCCCTGCGAAGCTCCGCCGCTCACCGGCATCGGCGCTTGGTAAAATCCATGTGGAAACCAGTCCGACGCCGGCGTTGAGCAACCCACACACCAGCGAGCTCTTGGCCAATCCGAGCTTCGGCACGAGGATCAAGCTGAAGCCCAAAGACCCGAGGAGCGCCCCTGCGTAGTCGAAGGTCAGCGCGCGCGCGATCAGGTCCTTGAACGACAGTTCGCGCCCAAGCAGGCGCATGAGCAGCGGTAGCTCGAGGCCAACCAAGGTGCCCACGACGAGCACCATGCCGTACAAGATGAAGTGGAACGCCGCGGTGTAGGAGAACGCCAGGAACAGCAGCGGAGCGCTGGCGCCTCCAATCAGCGCAGCAGCGAGCTCGACGTCGATGAACGTCAGCGCCAAGCGCCTATCAATGAACTTCGATATGTACGCACCCAGGCCGAGTGCCGAGAGGTAGAGCCCGATGATCGTGGAGAACTGGGTGACTGAGTCGCCCAGCACGTAGCTGGCGACCGCAGCGATCACCAACTCGTACACGAGGCCGGCCGTGGCGATCACGAGCACCATCCCAAGCAACGCGGGTGCGTTGACCTTGGGAGGCGCGTTCCAGCTAGAGCTGGGGGGCGACGTGGGCGAACTGGAGCTGTTCGCTGGGCCGCGGTTGGTGGAGCTGCCCGACCCGGGTGGGTTCTGGTCCTCTTGCGCGTCGGGCGAGGCGTTCGCTTGGGCTACGGGCGAACTGGGGTCAGCCGCCGACGGCGGCTGCGATGATGATGCTGAGTCCAAGGATGACCGAGCCGATGAGGACGGCGAGGGCGGTGTTCTGATCCTCCTCGATTTCCTTTCGGATCGAGAACGGGGTCACCATTTTGATGATCATGAAGCTGATCGCAAACATCACGACGCCGATCAGGCAGTAGACCAGCGAGGCGACCAGCGCCTTGATGAAAGGTGCGAAATCCATCTTCCTTGCCTTCCTTCGTCAACAGGGAGTCTCACGCCTCAGGCGTGAATCGAATGGGCGCCGGTGGCGCGAACGAACATCGAGTTCAATGAGAGCCTGGTCGGAGGCCTGGATGAGATCCCGTGGGCTCGTCCCCAACCCCATGAGGCCCTTTTCCAAGAGTCGCAGCAAGCGCTGCGAGTGCGGACTCTTGGGACCCCGGCGATTGTTATCACACTCCTGCCGGGATGTGAGGGCTGCTTCGTACCGGCTCTGCTTCGGCTGTTTCCAGGGTTGCTCCCGGCGACAGACGCCCGCGGAAAAGAACGGTCGTGAATGTCGCCCGCCCTTGGGGCTTCGGGCTAAGCTGGTTTTGCGCCGGTTTCAGGGCGCTTCGAGCATGGTGGGGGAATCGTGTTAGTCCTGCTGGGCCCGCCCTTCGAGGGCCGAAATGACCAGTATGCCGAGCTCGCCGAGCTCTCTGGGCTGGTGATCTACGACCTGAAGACGAAGCTGCGTCCGGACTCTTGGGGAGTGGTGAAGGCCCTGGCCGAGGCTGGGCAGGCTCAGCTGCTTCTGGAGCGCCTCGCGGGCGCGGGCTACCGGGTCGCGCTGGTCGACCCTGCCGTTGGCCACGAGCCAGACCGAAAGATCGTCACCTTGCGCGGCCTCTCTCTCGATGACGCCGGGCTCACGCTCCAGCTCCACGCTCGCCACATGACCATCCCCTGGGGCGCCGTACTGGTGCTGGTGCAGGGACAAGTGAGCCTGGGGGGAGATTCACCCCGGGCGCGCTCCAGCAGCTCTTCTCTGCGCGCGATCAACCCCAGTGCGGCCGAGATGGAGAGCTTTCGGGAGTCCCTCAGCCCTGGACAGATCGAGGCGTATCTGGCGCTCGACATCCACTTCATCACCGTGCCTTGGGTGGCGCGGGTCGACGCGCGCAGCTTCGATTTCGCGGGCTTTCCTGGGGGCTCGACGCTGCAGAAGCTCGAAGCATGTGCGGTGGCGTTGGCGGAGCGGTCCGGCGCACGCGTCGATCACGGCGCCCGCACCTCCAGCGTGAATGCATTCACGGATCACTCCAATCGCTCTCGGGTGCTCACCCCACCGCCGAGCTACGCGAGCCCACCAAGTCGCCGCATGGGAGATGACGTCTCACCCCGTTTCGACGTCTACTCTCGTCTGATCGCGGAGGCGGAGCGTCAGACTCGCTCACTGGCTCGCGGCTGACCTCACCCCCAAACCTGCATCATGCAGCGGTGTGTCGCGCGTCAGCCGAAACGTGCAGGATACTTGATTCGCGCTGTGGGCGAGCCACGCTTGATGCGGCGAGGGATCGCTTGGGTGACGTCGAGGTGTCTTACTTTTTCGCGCCCAAACCGATAGGACTACGGGTGTATGGCGTCTTCATTCCGACGGGTGTTGCTGGTGATGGGAGCGTGCGCAGGGCTGGCGTCGGTGCCGCTGGCGCCCGAGCAAGCGGCGGCCCAGAGCAAGGATGATCTCGCCAAGGCGCGGCGGTCGTTCCGCCAAGGCTTGAGCCTGGAGGCTGCAGGCGACTTCGCGGGCGCGCTGGCTAAATTCGAAGAGGTGGCTCGCGTGAAGCTGACTCCGCAAGTGCGTTTCCACATGGGACGCTGCAAGGAGGAGCTGGGACGCCTGAACGAGGCCCTCGGTGACTATCGCCTGGCGGAGTACGAGGCGCGTGAGGCGGGAGCGAAGGAACTCCCGGAGATCAGCGCGGCCAAGGAGAAGCTCGAAGCGCGAGTGCCCAAGCTCGTGATCACCCAGGGCGAAGGCGCCGAGGGTGCGCGGATCGAGCTGGACGGTGTGGAGCTGGGGTCCGCCAAGGTGGGCAAGGAGACGGTGGTCGACCCGGGCCAGCACACGATCGTCGTCCGGCTGCCCAACGGAGGACGCTGGGAGGAGCAGGTGGACGTCGCCGAGGGGGAGAGCAAGGCGGTGGAGCTCGTCCCCCCAGACGATTTGCAGGTTGAAACACCTGGCGGAGGAGAAGACATCCCGGAGCTTCCGCCGGATGAGCCGACTCCAGAGCCCAAGGCGGAAGAGAGTTCCTCTGCGGTGCCCTGGATCATCGGGGGTGTCGGGGCTGCGAGCCTGGTCGCGTCCGGAGTGTTCTTCATGTTGAAGAACGGCGCCGAGAGCGATCTGGATGACACCTGTCGCGGAGACGTCTGCCCCAAGTCGGTCGAGGACACCCAGTCCTCCGGCGAGAGCTACGCGCTGTGGACCAATGTGACGCTGGGACTGGGTGTGGTTGGCATTGGAGTGGCGGCGGTGATGCTGCTTACCGGTGGCAACAGCTCGTCGGCTCCCGCGCGGGAAGCCAAGGGCCTGAAGTGGGACGTTGGCACCTCGAAGGCGTTCTCTGGCGTTCGCCTCAGCGGGCAGTTTTGATTAAGGACTTAGACTGATGAATTCCACCAAGCGCACGTTCTGGCGGTCTCTTGCTCTGACGGGCCTGGCGGCGTCTCTGGGCGCTGCTTGCTCCTTTCCCGAGCACAACTTCATCGATGACAGTGAGTTCTATGCCTCGGGCGGCACGGGCGCTGGGGCCTCGGGCGGCACCGCAGGCCAGGGCGGGTCGGGGAACAACACCAGTGGCGGCAACTCAGGGAGCAGCGCTGGCGGTGCGTCGGGTAGCAGCGGACAAGGCGGCACGGCCGCAGAAGGCGGCGTGGGCGGCACCACGGGTGGAAACGCTGGTTCCGCGGGGATGGGAGCCACCGGCGGCACCACCGGTGGTACCGGCGGCATGGCAGGCAACGCGGGGAGCTCCGGGGGCACGGGTCTCGAGGACTGCACCAATGGTGTGGACGACGACGGTGACAACAAGGCCGACTGCGAGGACACGAAGTGCCAGAGCGTTGGCTACCAGTGTCTGGCGCTCCCTGACGGGTGGGATGGCCCCGTCGCGCTCTACGAAGGTCCCAACACTTCCGTCACCTGTGAGGGGAACTACGCCACGGGTGGACCCAATGGCGGCAAGAACTTGAACGCGCCCAACGCGATGTGTTCCGCGTGCAGCTGTGGGGCGCCCAATGGCGCGATCACCTGTCACTTCCCCGATCTCAGCGTGTACGAGAACGCCTCGTGCGGCGGGGGCTACCGCTGGACGTTCGCGGGGGCGGACCTCGAGACCAACGGTGTCCAATCCGGTGACTGTTTCGGCGCGCAAGATCCGTTCAGCGGTCCCAACGGCGAGCTCCCGAGCGCGGCGTCGACCACTGCTCCACCGACCACCGGTGGTTCCTGCGTACCGAGCGGCGGTGCGCCGACCACGCCTTCCCCCAGCTGGAATACCAACGCTCGTAGCTGCGCGTTGTCCGGAGGGATCGCCCCGACCGGGTGCGGCACCAACTCCTGCGTTCCCCCGACCGCCGGTGGGTTCAATCTCGGCGCCTGCGTGTACAAGGACGGCGATCAGTCCTGCCCCACGGGTTCCTTTAGCTTCAAGCACCTGTACTACACCGACAGCAACGATTCTCGGGACTGCACTGCGTGCACCTGCGGCACTCCAACGGGAGTCACCTGCAACGGCGCCAAGTTCGAGATCTGGAGTGGCAGCTCCTGCAGCGGCACCGCGGACGGCACCGTGTCGACCCCGGGCAGCACCTGCGCTCCCGTGAGCAACAGCACGGACAAGAGCTTCAAGTACACCGTCGGAACCGCCAGCGGGGGCACCTGCACGCCCGCTGGCGGCCAGCCGACGGGTGGAGCGACCCCCACGAACCCGGTCACGTTCTGCTGCACGAAGTGAAGCATCCCGGGCGGCAGGCCAAGGTTGGCTCGTGAATCAAGCTTCGCGGCGAGACGTCTTGCGACTCCTGCTCGGGGCGCCGCTGGCTGCCGCCTGTGAGCGTAACCTGCCCCGAAGACAAATC
>JAUILJ010000900.1 GCA_030433055.1 Polyangia bacterium | reverse complement strand
TGCTGGGAAACGCAGTTTTTCAGCAGCCTGCTAGGCTGTCAACGCGGGGGAGCGCTGACGAGCTCTGCGATCAAATCGCGGTTCGCCGCCGGAAACTCGTAGCGGGAGAGCTCTGCGGGCTCCACCCAGCGTACCACCTCGCTGGCCAGAGCTCGGGCGTTGGAATGCTCGGCGCGGCAGTCGAAGACCACCAGCTCCACGCTGCGCTCAGGATAGTCGTGGCGGATGCGCCGCCTCTCCCCGAGGCTACTCACCGATAGGCCGGTCTCCTCGAGAACCTCGCGGAGCACCGCTGCCTCCGCCGTCTCTGTCACCTCTACTTTGCCTCCTGGAAATTCCCACTTCAGTCCCTGGTGCGCTTCTGCCTTGCGCCGTGCGATCAGCAGTCTCCCTTCGTGCCACACCAGCGCTATGGAGATGACGAGGGATTGCATCCCCATCACGCCTCTCTCACCACACGGGCGATTTGCGCGTGAGCCTTGGGTAGTGCAACGCCCGCTGTCTCTTCCGCGGTCATCCAGCGCAGCTCGCTGAAGTCTCCGCCCGGGACGGGTTCACCCGACTCAACCTCGCAGCGGTAAGCGTCCAACGTGATGCGGTACCGAGTTACGTTGTGACGCACCACGCTGAGCAGGCCGCGCGGCGCCACCTGTAGCCCCGTTTGGCGGGTGGCGGTGGCCTTCAGGCTGCTCTCGCTGGACTGACCCGCTTCGAGTTCGGCGTTGGGAAATTGCCACATTCCGGACCAGCGTGGCGCCTGGTCTGACAGCTTTCCCATCAGATAGCGCCCCTCGCGCTCGATCACGGCAGCGAGCATGTGCACGCTCGTGGTCTTGGCGCGTGGTGGCGTCTCAGGGAAACGCTCGACCTCGTTTCGACCGAGGGCGAGGCACTCCCCGGACAGCGGGCAGCTGCCACACGCTGGGCGTTTCGGCGTGCAACGCGTTGCTCCCAGCTCCATCAGGGCCTGGTTGAAGTCACCTGGGGTCGTTGAGGGTACGAGCGCCTCAGCGAGCTCCCAGAGGCGGCGTTTTGGAGCCGCCTTGCCCGGGTCACCCGCCAAGGCGTACACGCGACTCAGTACCCGGATCACATTCCCATCCACGATTGCTTGCGCCCGCAGCGCTTCGATGTCCGCAGGTACCTGACCGCCGTGCTGCTCGACCACTGCCCGCGCGCCCTTCAACAGGTTGCGGGCGCGGCTGTAGTAGCCGAGGCCCTGCCACGCGTGGAGTACGTCGGCTTCATCGGCTGCTGCGAGTGTGTTTACGTCCGGAAACAGCTTGAGCCAGCGCTCGAAGAAGGGGATGACCGTCGCAACCTGGGTCTGCTGCAGCATCATCTCGCTGACCCACACCGCATACGGGTCCGAGTCCTTGCGCCAGGGCAGCTCACGGCGATGGGCTCGATACCACTCGAGGAGCGACAGCCGCACCCACTCTCGGTTTTCCGGCGCGCTCATTTTCGAATCCGAGCCACGTTGGCTTCCCAGTTCTGGCCATCGAAGGGGACGATCTCGAAGCCGAGACGCCGGCTGAAGTCTGGGGAGTTGGAGCCGTCGAGGCAGCGGAAGTTGACGCTCACGCCGTCCGGGTGGGAGCGCGGCGTATAGAAGGGGTGCACTCCACAGCGACCACAGAACGTGTGGCAGGCGACTCCGGTGCCGAATCGGTACTCGCTCAGCAGGTCCGCTCCACACAGCACCTCGAACTCCGACTTCGGCACGATCCAGTGCAGGAACGCCTTCTTCGTGCATATGCTGCAGTTGCAGTCATCGACGCGGCGCTTGCTGCTGATGACCTGAAAGCGGACGCCGCCGCAGTGACATGCGCCCTGCAGGGCTGGGATTGGGGGTGAGGGCATGCGCTCAAGGTGTCCCCCGGCATCGATAAGCAGGTCAATACGCGAAGGTGTTCGGAAGCGAACGTTCCACTCAGCGCCAGCTCTGAACACCACTTCGCGACCGGCTCTGAACACCGCTGGCTCCCAGCCTTCTTGCGTCGATGCATCAGGAGCTTAGTCGCCGCGATTTGATTCTGATACGCTCCCGGCAGTGGTTCAGCCGCGCGTCTTTCCCCTCGAGTCCATCCGTACGGACGGCTGGTTTGAACGCATCGGTGAGGGCATAGGCAGCTTCCAGGCCCTGTGTGACATCGTGGGTGAGCGCTTCTTCGCGTTCTCGATGATCACCGGAGCGCGAATCACCGCTCTGACCGTCGATCGTCGCAACCCCGACAACACCCTGGTCGACTTCGCGGTGGCGGAAGAGGACGGCGATCAGCTGGACTCCCAGCGCCTGACTTTGGCCGATTTTCGCCGCCGACTCGTGAGTGCGCTGGTCGCCCACGAGCCAACCGGTCCGGCGCCAGCGCGCGAGACGGACACCGAGGCGCTTCAGCTGCACATCGGGGTCCGCTACTTGCTGCTCGCCCCCCTGTTTGGATACAGCCTGGCAGAACTCCAGGTCGACGATGGGGGTTCGGAGCTTCGGCTGCTGCGGGACGGGGTGGAGGAGAGCTACGACCTGGACGCGTTCCGCGTCCGTCTGCGCGCCCACGTCCGCGAAGAGCTGGATCGGATCTCCCGAGGGGGAAATAACCGGGGCGCGATCGACCTGGCACGGGTTGGGGAAGCCGAAGAAGCCGCGGCCCGCGGCGACCAAGTGCGGGTACTGGAGTTGCTCGGAGCCTGGCCGGCACCCTTGGCGATCTTTCTGCGTACGCCCGAAGGTCAGATGCTCAACTCCGACGCGCGAGCGACGATCGCCCGGGGCCTCGGCCTGCTGGGCAGCGCCTGCGTTTCGCTGGGCGAGGTCGGCAAGGGTGAAGAGGTCCTGCGCCTGGCCGTTCAGTACGCCGGGGACGGGCCCGCCGCGCCGGAGATCTTCACGCGCCTCGGTGAGGCCATGCTGGACGACGAGCGCGCGGCGGAAGCCATCGGGCCGCTGCGTCGCGCGGCCAACCTCGGGGCAAAACCCGACGTGATCTGGCCGCTGCTCGCGCGCGCCTTCTCTGACCGTGGCCGCCATCTGGCCGCGCTTGGTGCCATCGAGGAAGCGCGGGCTGCGGGAGTGGACGATACGGCCCTGACAGATGCCTCGAGCCGGATCGAGGCTGCGCTGGGGGAGAGCCTCGAAGGCTGGCGCAAGGCGCTCGCCTAGCGGCGGCTAACATTCGGTTATCATTCCGACTTTTTCCAAGCGTTGGTTCGCCGGCCGACCTGGGGCGCGCGAATCGGTGCGTCTCACCCCCTCCGTTCGAGCTGGATCCCCTCGCCGAATCGCGGACTGCACGGGCATTCACCGGCGTCTGCCAGGGCGCATTGACAGGGCCGGGCGCCCAGGAGTACGACGCCCGCCAGGAACGCGGCTCGTCCGGCGCCGCTCGACTCTTCTAACTCCTCACAAACGCCTAGAAACTTCGGGTCCTCGCGACTACACATAGGCCGCCCCAACGGCCTCGGTAGGCGTCCCCTGCGCGACAGCTTCGCGCCGCCGTCGGTGGTGC
>JAUILJ010000899.1 GCA_030433055.1 Polyangia bacterium | reverse complement strand
AACGAAGGCGGGCTACCTTGTGAAGCACTAAGTGTCACGACCGTGCGGTCACGAACAGTTTGGTAGCTTCGATGCCCCCATGCAGAGATCCTCGTGGATTCTGTCGCTGATGCTTGGGCAATTGTTCAGCTACACCGGCGCAGGACGACCTCGGCCTCCTCCCACGGTGCACCTCGAGAAGCGTCGCAGCTGCCTCTACTATCGCTCAGGCGTGCGCCGCGTGGACAGTCGTGTCCTCGACATCGCGATAGCGACCTCGAAATCGAGGAGCCGTGGCGCCGCTCGCGCGCAAGTCTCGATGACGTTGCTTTTCTGGGTCAGCGCTGGCGAACGAACCGCCACTTTTGCCTGGAAGCGGCCATTCGTGCGGAAGTGCCAGAGGAAACACAATTTCACGGGCGCGATCGCCCTGTAGGTCCATCAGATCGTGCGTTGCTCCAGCGTTCCGGAAAGCCTCCTCGAGGGTCCCTGGGTGAGCGTTATGACCTCCGCGAACGTGAGCGTGATTGGTTCGGTGAGCTTCTCGAGGACATCGACAGCGATGAGATCCGCCCATGATGCACCGGCATCCTCGTCACAGCTCGGAGCCCATAGGCAATATCCAGGTCCTGTCAGAACTCCTGGGAATGGGAAATAGGTATCCGCGCACGCCAGACCACCGACAACCGCTTCGATGAGTTCCATGCGGAAAATATGGAGCGGCAGTTGCGGGATGAGCCGCAGCAGCTTCGCCACCTTCTCGCCGAGCTCGGGGGTGCAGATCGCGATCGCTGTCGGATCTGGCGGCGGTCCGAGCGAGTCGGGGATCGCCTTCATGCAGTTGTAGACGGCGACGATTGTATCCACGACGTCGAACAACGGTACCAGTGGGGTGAGCGCCGGCTGGATCACCTCCATCAGGTTGACGTGCTCGATTCCGCCGGGCAGATCGAGCGCGAACGGATCGTCGAGAGCAGGGATGTCTAGGCAGATGGGAAGCGCCATGGGGCCTCATATGGGCTCCGCGATGGGGCGCACAACGCGCCCCTAGGTCAGCTTCACGCGCGACCGGTGTGCGGAGAAAACGGTACGCCTGCGGCAGCGTGACCGATTCCCCAGGGATTTGGGTGCCCCTCGCGGCGAGGTTCTCGAGGACGACGTCCGCGAGTCCTTGTTCTCCGCAAGGAGTGCGAATGTCGGCGAGGCTGACGCCGGCTTCATCGCGTACGGTGACGACAGGGGCGAGCTGCGTCCCCACGCGCACACGAATCTGGACAGCGAACCCGGTCCCGACGAAGCGCACGAGGTCGCCGTCGCTCCCGGGGCCCGAGGCAGGCGTGATGGAGTTGAGGGTGGAAACCGCCACACCAGGGCAAAGGCGTGGGTTGCTCGCGAGAGGGACGCGTGGCGTCGGGATTTGACTCGTCCCGAGCCCTCCAGCATGATCCTCTCAGTGGCGAACCCCGCGAAGACCATCGAACTCCCCGAAGACCTTCAGGCCTTCGCTGAAGAGCGCGTGCGCGCGGGTGAGTTCGCCAGTGTGAGCGAGCTTGCGGTCGAGGCCATTCGCCTGCTCAGGCAACGAGACGCACGCCGGGCCGAAGTGCGCGATGAACTGGCCCAGCTCTTCGGTGAGATGGAGCGCGGCAACTTCATCGAGCCGACAGACGATGAGTTCGCGCAGGCCGTTCGGGACCGTGCGCTGAAGCACATGGCTTGATGCGAGCTGTCCGCCTTCATCCCCTCGTCTACGACGACATCGACGAGGCGCTGGCCCACACACGCGAGCGGTTTGGCCCGCGACAGGTGGAGATCTACGCGCGCCTGATCGTTGAAGCCCGTCTCACCTTGCGCGAGCACCCAACGATAGGCGCGCTCCACAGTGGGCTCGGAGCGGGGGTCCGTGTGTTCTGCATTCGGCAGGGCAGCATCCGAGCTCCGCACGGATATATTTACAAGGTGCAGGAGGACGGGACGGTTTACATCGCACGCCTGGTACACCTGGCCAGGTATCTCCCTGACTTGCTGCCCGAAGACTTCTGAGCGCCGCACCACCGACTCAGAACCCCTTTCCCAACTCCTCCGCCACCCGCTCCAAGAACCTGCGCTCCGATCCCGTGCGGAAATTGTTGAACGCGGGACGCAGGAATGGGCGAGCCGGCACCTGAACGACCACGACGCCGCTGCCCGTGCCGCCTGGAGGCGCCTGCCCTGACTTGCGCAGCATGGCGAAGAGGAAGCGCCGCATCTTGGGCGTCATCGGGATGATGACTGGCGGGCCTCCGAACTCTTGGATCTCGGCCTGGAATGAGACGTTCGTCGCCACCGTCGCCTGGCGCGTCTTCCGGCCAAAGTTCCCTACTCGGGACCCTGCGAACTTGCAAGGCACTCGCCTCCTCGTTTCTCCTCGGCATGGGGCTAACCGCCGCCAGCTGTGGGTACGGTGGTTTCGATACGAATCGTGGAGGTCAGTACCGTGCGAGTCCTTCTTGCCGATTCAACGATGGTCCCAAAGCCGTCCCTCGCTTTACGCTCCCTTGCCGCTCCCAAGTCCCTCCCGTTCGGGGGTGAGGCGCGCCGATGGGGCTCTTGCATCAAATTCGCCACTACGCCGTGAAGTCACGGCTCCGCGCGAAGCTCAATGCGACTGAGCTACATGACCTGCACGCGGTCGCTGTGTCGACGGCGCGGGCAGATGCTCAGAAGGATAGCTCTGGAACGGCCCGAAGCGACGCGACTGCTCGCTCGGCAGTCTTCTGGTTGAGATCGATGTCGGCGCGCTGTTCGAAGTTGGTTCCTGCGGAGTGCTTGTTGTCGGTAACCGTTAGCTGCTTTGAGCTGATCGCGACGAACGCACCTGCGCAGGTGACTCGCCGCTTGGTGTAGTCGTACACGTACGCGGTCCCCAGCACGGAGCCGGCCTCGAACGTGCCTGCGGTCAGATCGAGCGCCGTTGCCCGTTGCTTTCGGTCCACCACCACCGTCAAGTCCCAGGTCCACCAACCCGCTGAGTTCAGCTCTTTGGCCTTCGCGAGCCGAGCCACCGACGTCAGGGAACCATAGCTCTGATTCCCATGTTTCAACGCGAGCAGGTGCCTCACCAGCGTGTCGCTGCGCGGGCTCAGCGTGTTCTTGGGAGTGCGCGAAGTCACGAATGTCGCCTGGGTTGCGCGCAACGGGGGCAAGACCTGGATGCCCTGGCTCCCCAGGTCCTTGATCGTCCTGTTCAGCGCCAGCACGACTCCGGCGCTAACTGGATAAGGGCACTTCCCCGCGGCGACGCGATGCGCGGAGGCGGAACGCGCCCTCGAGATCGATGTCCCCCACTCCTTGGAGCGCTTTTTCGCCTCCAGTGTCGCATCCGCGTAGATTGCCTCCAGCTCGCGATCCGCTAGTGTCTCCTCCGCCGACGGCAGCGTGCGTCCACACGCGACCACGGTCAGACTCAGCACGAGCAGCCAGCGAGTCGAGTTCACGTCCTCAGTATGCCATACGACGCCCCGCGGAGTCCGCCTGAGCGCGCCCGAGGGCGACTTGA
>JAUILJ010000898.1 GCA_030433055.1 Polyangia bacterium | reverse complement strand
AGCGCCAGACGGTAGCTGGGTGCTCGGCGCTGGTGCGCGCCTGGGCCCGGTCGCGCTCAGCGCCGCCGCGGCGCGGGGCGTGACTCCGCGCGCCCAGGCGCACCTGTTCGGCCGTGCGGTGTGGGAGCGAACCCTGGGAGAGTCGGCCCGCCCCGCGAAGGAAGAGAATGCAAGTGACCTGAGCCTGGAGGAGCGACTGGCCCAGGTGACGGGCGGCTACTCCCGCCTCGAGCGCTGGTTCGATCCTGACGCACTGGTGGCTTTTGCGCTCGCCGAGCGGCGGCGCGTGCGCGTGGAACTCGCTCGCGCGCACGTGAAGTACTCGTTCGCTGACGTGGCAACGACGGGCAAGCTGATGGCCGCGCTCTACGTGCTCTCAGGAGTCTTGCCACCCCCGGCCCTCGTGACTCAGGACGTCAGCTGGGAAAGCGAGGACCAGGCCGCCCTCGATCTGTCGTTGGAGGCCAGGGTCTGGCCGCTACTGCTGATCTTCGACACGCTGTGGTTTGGCGTGCGAAAGGTGAAGCTCCGTCGGCGCCCGGGCGGGGCGCTCGAAGGGTCCAGCGACACGGGGATCGACACTGAGGACGGCGGGGGGTAGCCTGCCAGCACGCTAGGGGAACGATGTCGAAGCAAAAGCTAGGAAGTATCGTCAGCAGCTTGCTGGACGGAATGGGAACTCTGTCAAAGAGCGAAACCATCGTGGGCGAGCCCCAGAAGGCGGGCGAGGCGACCGTGATCCCGGTCCATCGTCTCAAGGTGGCGTTCGGCGCAGGGACCGCTCGCGCCGGTGCCCACGGTGGTAAGCTCGACGGAGACAGCGGAGGGCAGGGGGCCGGCGGCGCAGTAGAGCTGGATCCCATCGCGGCCATTGCCGTGGGGAAAGATGGGCACGCGCACCTCTTGACTGTCGACGGGGACTCGGGAAACACCTGGGCGACCCTGCTCGCGGAGGTGCCGGACCTGGTTGCCCGCCTGGCTCACACCTTGGGCGAGCGTGCGGTGGAGGAGCTTGGCTCGAGGAAGATCAGCGCCCGAGCGGTGGAAACGGACGAGGCTGCCCCCGAACTGGCCGAGAAGTCAGACGAGTGAACTCACGCCGCTCCCTCTCTCCCCCCCAACCCTAGTAACCCGAGAGCGTCTCGCCACCGTGCCAGGCGGCTCCCCAGCTCATGCTTGCGGTGCTCCGCGCCCAGCCTAGGCGACCATCAGGGGCCAGCAGGATCAGACCGGCGGGCGCTGTCCAGCGGTTAGCCAGCTCGGTTACGAGGGCTTCCGCTGCTGCTCGCGGTCCGTGGTCATTGGCCAGCGCGGTCGCGCGGTAACTCGCCACCGCCTTGAGAATGCCTTCGCCGTAGCCGGTGGCGGAGCAAGCTCCGAGCTGGTCGTCGGCGTAGCTGCCAGCGCCCACGATTGGGCTATCGCCGACGCGGCCCGGATATTTCCCCGCGGTTCCGCCGGTGCTCGTTGCGGCTGCCAGGTGACCTTCCGCGTCGCGCGCCACTGCCCCCACCGTGCCTCCGGCCCAGTTCTTTGCCTGGCCCGCCGCGAGCGCAGCCGCGAGCTTGGCGCGGGCCGCGTCGGTGACGAGCTCCTCCGGGGGCACCTCAGTGAACCCCGCCTCGTGGGCAAGGCGGCGCGCTCCTTCGGCCGCGTAGAGCACATGCTGTCCTCGCTCCAGCGCGGCGCGTGCGACGAGCACCGGGTTCTTGAAGCCGACCAGCGCGCACACCGCTCCAGCGCGCAAGGACGACCCACACATGATCGAGGCGTCCAGTTCGGGCATCGCATCGGCGTTGAGGGAAGCGCCGGTGCCTGCGTTGAAACAAGGATCGTCTTCCAGGGCCACGACCGCTGCCTGGGCGGCCTCCAGGGCCGTGCCCCCAGCTTCGAGGACAGCGCGCCCCCGCTCGACTGCAGCGGCGCACCCCGCCGCGTGGGCCGGGCGCTTCGCGACGGGGACATCCCCCGCGCCACCATGGACCAGGATGCTCCAGCGGGCAGGCGTCTGACTGCTCCAGCCTTTCAGGGCGTGATCGCTCATGTCCGGGCTCTATCACGCCGCCCGCGCGCCGCGCAGCTGGTACTCGAGGAGCAACGGCAGCGGGGTCAGCGCCAGAACAGGCCAGGGCAAGCGCGCTGCCGCGACGCCGTGGAGCAACCACAGCGCGAACCCGGTGCTCAGGAGCAACGCGGCGGTCGCCGCGCTCAGGCGACGAAGCGAGGGGCGCAGATCCACGACCCAGGGAGGCAGCGCGACGACCAGCGGCAGCAGCAAGCCAGCCGTGGCGAGCCGGTAGGACACGTGCTCGGGCAGGGTTTGTGCAGGCGCCGGAGTGAGCCCATGCGTCAGGCTGTAGTGGGCGCCCAGGGGGTCCGAGAGGGAACCATCCGTGAGCACTTGCCAGTTCCTCCCGGATTCGAGGGCTGGGAACAGGCTGTGCTGACTCGCCCACGGACCGAGCGCGATCAGCAGCCCGCCGAGCGCCAGGCTCCAACCGGCGATCAGGGCACCTCGCTCCAGTTGTTGCGGCGACGCCCCCAAGGACAGCAGGGCTCGAGCTTCGCCGCGGGCGCGCGCGAGCTGGCCGCTCGACCAGGTGGCGAGCCCGGCGATGAGCGGCCCCAGCGCGCCAAGCCTCGCGGCCCGTTGGCCCCAGCTGGCGTCGACCTCATCGGTGGCCCAGGTCACGGCCAACGCCACGCAGTAGAGCGCAGCGCCGATCGCCAGCGCTCGGATCAGGCTGGCTTTGCCGTGGGGATTCAACATGCGATCGAGATCCTGCAGCGCTCCGAGGCCAGCGCGCGAGCAGGCGGGGGGGTGTGGTCAAAGTCTTGTCCCCGCCGCTGCTGACCTGCTAGCGCATACGCGGGGCGAAAGGCACCCAGCAGAGGTCAGTTGATGTACAAATTGAGCAAGCTTCGTTCCTGGGTTCCTGGCGTCGGGCTCGGCGCCGTGATGCTGACCTTGATCAGCGGCTCTGCGGGCTGTGATTTTGGGGAAGGTGACGCGAAGATCCCCGGCGAACACCTCGGAACCTTCCACATCGTGGCCCGGATGCAGGCGAGCACTTGTGGTCCCGGTGCCTTGGGCAGCCAGGACGTGTGGGAGTTCGACGTGCAGATGTCTCGGGATGGTGGCCAGGTGTTCTGGCTCAACGGCGAGGAGCCGGTGAGCGGTACGTTGGCGGCGGATGGAGTGAGCTTTGCGTTCGACACCTCGGGGCAAATTCAACTCATCGAGCCTGGCCCGGGCTACCCTGGTTGCGCTGTGATTCGCACCGATCGTGCGAGCGGTCAGCTCGACAGCACCGAGGAGGTGCTCGGGTTCGCAGGCAAGCTGGGCTACGGGTTCGTGGCTGCCGCGGGCTCTGACTGCACCGAGGCGCTCGGCGTGGAAGGCGGCTTCTACGCGCTGCCTTGCGAGATCCAGTACGACATGACGGCGACGCGCACCGAAGCTCCCCCAGAGGAGTAGGCGGGGTCGGCAAGGAGAGTCGCGAAGGAGACGCGCGAA
>JAUILJ010000897.1 GCA_030433055.1 Polyangia bacterium | reverse complement strand
CATGACGTGGCACCAGTGACAAGCCGCATAGCCGATCGACAGCAGGATCGGCTTGTCCTCGGAGCGTGCCTTGTTCAGCGCCTCGGGTCCCCAGGGGAACCAGTCGACCGGGTTGTGGGCGTGTTGGAGCAGGTAGGGGCTCGTCTCATGGACTAGGCGGTTGGCCGGCGCGCTCATGAGAGGGGTCTAGGGCCGACCAACCCTGAAGGCAAAACACGCGACATTTCACGGGGATTTCCCCAGTCTCCCCGCCGAAGCGGTGAGCGGCGGACCTGGGGCGGAGGCTCGGCTGTGGCGGGTGTATCGAGCGGCGCTGGGGTGCCGGATGCGGGTCCGTGCCAGGTGTGGACGCCGGACGGGGGTGTCTGTGGTGCGCTGACCGCATGGAAGCGGCTACGGTCGCGTATGTGACCGCTCGGTCGCCACCCGTGGGACGGGCGGCACTTTGCTTCCGTGGGGCGCGCTCATCGACTTCGCCAGCAGCGGGCGAATCCCGAACTGAGAACTCCGTACATTCCCCACGGTAGCGAAGAGAGGCATCGCACGAGACTGGCGTCCGTCTGCCGCTTCGCGGAACCGGTTTCCATTCCCTGGTAAGAGACGTCACGGCGCGAAATCGACCGCCGCGCGGTAGCGCTACAAGCCCCCGAAAAATTGGGCAGATAAAATGACTTGGTTCGCGGAAAACGGGTGCTCGTCAGAAAAAATAGACCTAGTATCCACCGCGATGGCCAAAGCTAACTTCAAGTGGCCGGCTTCCGCGAAGAAGTCGCCCCCCCCGCCCATGAACCTGGCAGATGCCTATGAAATCGGGCGAATCGTCTACAACCACTTCGAAGAGCACCCTTTGCGAGCGATCATCGAGGAGGAGAAGCTCTCCATCTCGAAGCTCACCCTACATCGTTGCCTCGCGGCTTACCGCGTGCTGCTCAACTTGGGACACGCGCCCGCTGATTGCCCCTTCTCTTTCGCGATAGCCGTGCGTTTGGACTTGGTAAAGCCCGAACAACAGAAGGCGCTGGCGAAGCGGGTCGTCGCGGAGAAGCTATCGACGAGTCAGCTCGAGTTCGAAATCTCTAACCTCCGTCAACAGGAGCCGCCAAAGCCTGGGCGTCAGCCCATGTTGCGTTTCGCGCGCGCGATGGGGCGGCTGGAAGCGTTCGTTGATGGCCGATATCATCTGATTGGAGATCTGAATCGCGCAAATGAGATCGAAGACGCAAAGCGCGCGCAGATGCTCAAACTCGCGGCTACCGTTCGCTCCCAACTAGAGCAGGTTGAGAAGGCGTTGTCTGGTAGCAAAAAGGCCACAAAGCGGGGGAAAAAGCGCTAGGCCTCAGCGCCCCGCTGTCGGCTTTACTCGCGCGCTCACCCCTAGGGGTGAGCGCGTTGCATTTGGACGGCGTCCGGCAGAGCAATCCGCAGTCTCGACTCCCTCGTGACTGCAGTCTGTGCCGCGCGGATTGAGGCTGTGCATCATCCGGTGTTGCGCATGCCTTGCGCGATGCCATTCACGGTGACCCCAAGAGCGGACTCGATGAGTTCACGTTCGGCGACGTCGGTGGTGTGTCGCTGTTGTCGCCGAAGCAGGGAAACCTGAATCAGGCTCAGCGGATCGACATACGGATTGCGCAGTTGAATCGCAGCGCGCAGCACTGGAGATCGCTCCAGCAGCCGACGTTGCTCGCGGATCGCAAGCACTGCTCTGACCGTGGTCCGATACTCGCACTCGAGCTCCTCGAACAGCTGGCGATCCGCCCCCAGCTGCTCCACGTACAGCCGCGCGACGTCGAGGTCCGCTTTCGCGCACACCATTTCGATCTTGCTCAGCAGGTCGTCGAACAGAGGCCAGCGCTGTGCCATGTCCCGCAGCAACTCGAGCCCTTCAGGCTCAGCGAGGATGCGCTCGAGGGCGGTACCCACACCGAGCCAGACCGGCAACATCATGCGGTTCTGGGTCCAACCGAAGGTCCAAGGGATGGCACGGATGCCTTGCATGGATCCGGCGCCGCGCTGGCGATACACCGGGCGGGAGCCGAAGTGCACATGGGCCAGCTCCTTCACAGGCGTTGCCGTGAGGAACATATCGAAGACGCCGCGCTCCTCGTGGACCAGCCGCCTGTAGATCGGCAGCGCGGTCTCACTGAGGCGATCCATGGTTTCGCGGAACAGCCGTACCCGGTCTTCGGCGACGCCCTCACGCCAGTCGCTTTCCATCGCCATGAGCGTCCCGCTGAACAAGACCTCCAGGCTGCGCTCGGCGATGGTGCGGATCCCGAACTTCTGACTGATGATCTCACCCTGCTCCGTGACCTTGATGCGCGGCCCAACGGTGCCAGGGGGCAGCGCCATCAACGCGCGAAAGACGGGCGAGCCCCCGCCGCGCCCTACGCTACCGCCCCGGCCGTGGAACAAGGTCAGGCTCACCCCCGCGGCCGCGGCGACCTCGACCAAGCGCTCCTGCGCCCGGTAGAGCTCCCAGGTGGCGCTCAACAGGCCGACGTCTTTCGCCGAGTCGCTGTACCCGAGCATGACCTCCTGGCGCATGTTGCGCGCCTGCAGCTGGCGAGAGTACACCTCGTCCTGAAACAATTCCTTGAGGATATCCGGGCCAGCCACCAGGTCGTTCCGGGTCTCGAACAGCGGGACGACGTCGATGTGGGATCGCGGCTCGCCGTGGCCGAGATCCACCAGCCCAGCTTCACGCCCCAGCACCAGCACGCGCAGGAGGTCCGTGGCGCTCTTCGTCATCGAGATGATGTAGGTCTTCGCGACGCGCTCACCCAGCTCGCGCTGGGCGCGGCGCACGCTGTGGAAGACATCCACCGTCTTCTGAGTCGGCTCGTCGAGCTCGACGTGCGCAGAGAGTAGGGGGCGCCGTCCGAGCAGCTCGCGGCGCAAGCTGCCCGGGTCGAGCTCCGGGATCCCGATGGCGCTGGCGATACCGGCCAGCGCGCGGGTGTGCGCCTCCGCGTCCTCTCGGATGTCCAGGCGGTGCCCCGCGAAGCCGAGGAAACGCACCTGGTCGACCAGTGGCTCCACGAGGGTGGTGCGGGCGTAGTCGGCGCCGGTGCTGGACAGCGCCTGCCTGACCAGCTCCAAGTCCCCGAGCAACTCTTGGTTGCGGGCGTAGGCGTGTGGCAGGTGGAGCTCGGTGCTTTGTTCTCGCGCGGCAATGACCTGACGAGTGGCGTCGAGCCGCTCCGCGATGAAGCTGAGCTTGAGTCGCAGGGACTCCTGGGCGTCTCGACGGGCGTTCCGTTGCCACACGTCGGGCATGAGCTCGCGGTCGAGAGCGAGGGACTCCGAGAATTTCGGTCCCACCGGGGCCAGGCTGTCGGAGATGCTGAGGCGCTCGATCAGCTCCTGAACCTTGCCGTGGTAGTGACTCACGAGCGCCCTGGCGCTGCGCCGTACTGCGAACTCGGTCACGTCCGGGGTCACGAAGGGGTTGCCGTCTCGGTCGCCGCCGACCCAGCTACCGACCGGTAGCTTCACCGAGACCCCGAGCGCCTCC
>JAUILJ010000033.1 GCA_030433055.1 Polyangia bacterium | reverse complement strand
CCTTGCAAGGCTGCTTGGGGCTGCGGTTCTCGCTCTGCTTGGCATCACTGCTCTTGGCCGTTTGCGGGCCGGCTACCACGACCTCGGTCGAGCTGCTGCTGCCAGAGCGTTGATTCAGCAGCAAGATCACGACCACCGCCAGCAGGCCGATGACCAAGGCGCCGAGAATGATGTTGCTGTTACTGACGCCGCCCGAGGGCTGAGCTGCAGTCGGCGCGGGGGCGCTGGGGACGGGTCCGCTGTTCGGCGCCGTACTCACGGGTCCCACCGGCATTGCTCCGCTACTCGGAGGTTGTGATGCACGCGGACCCGGAACCGCTGCAGAGCCTGAGGCGAGCAGCGCGGCGGCGCTCGCGGGCGCGGGTTTGGACGTGGGAGGCGCGGAGCGCGCGCTCGCGGGAGGCGGTGGCGTCGCGCTGCTACCCCCACTGATGAGGGCCGCCGCGCTGGCGACCTTGCGACGAGAGTCCGCGGCTGTGTCTTGTGGGGCGATGTCGCTCTGGAGCTCGTCGGGTTCCAGCTCCTCGGCTTCGTCCTCGTCGTCGGGCGTTACCTCGGGGATAGGCGAGCTGCCGCCAATCTCGCTCTCTAGCTCGTCGGGGTGCAATTCCTCGGGAGAGGCACTGGCAGAAGAGTCATCTTCAGGCTCTGCTTCCAGCTCTTCGGCGTCGTCCAGATCGGGCAGTGTCTTGATCTTGATGTCCGCAGGGGGCGGCGTGATGTGGGGCGCAGATGGGATAGGCGCGCGCCGCTCTGACTGCGGATGGGATGGGCGCTCCCCCGGTGGTGGAGGGGGGGCGTGACTGCTGCTCGCTGCGCGGCCGATCAGCGCCGCGGCGCTGCTTCCGCCGCTGCTGCTGGGCGTGGGGCTGCTCGGTGGCGGAGGAGGGGGCGCCGAGGAGGTGCCGAGCAGCGCGCGCAGCGCGCTCTGTTTCTGCTGAGATTCATAGCGCTCCAGGGGCGGATCTGGAGGCAGCTCGTCGTAGGCCGAGTCGGTGTCGGCCTGACGGGTGCTCTTGCGCTGTGCCGCGGGGAACTGCTGCGCGAAGTGCTCGCACTCGCCTGCCTCGAGCCATTCGGACCAACCGGATCTCCAGACCAACGTGAACGCCGGGAGCGCTCCGCTGTCGAAGAGCCGGTGCAGCTCTTCGAGCGTCGCGCTGTGCCGACTGCCGTCGACGTCGGCCCACTGCCATGAGGTCTGTTCAGGATCTTCAGCGCTTGGCATTCAATGCGGATCTCCGGGTCCCCGAGGCCGGTGTAGCCTCCTGATGCGAAGCGGCTAGCCCCGCACGGCAGCCCGAGGGCGCCAGATCGCATTGTCACGGCCCGGCGGCCAATCGCGCAAGTCACGGCGGCACTTGAATAAGTGTGGGCTAGCTCCCGCTGAGGGCCAGGACGAGGGCTCCCACACAGCCGATGCCCTGGTTCCTGAGTGCTTGCGCCGCCGCCCCCAACGTCGCGCCGGTCGTGGCGACGTCATCCACGAGGATGACTCGGGAGTGGGCGCGGGCCACGGCTGCCTCGAACGCTGCCTCGATGTTCGCCGCGCGCGCACTCTTGCCGAGCCCTGCTTGCGCCTCTGTGGCCCTGATACGCTCGAGGTAGAAGCTGATGCCCAGTCCGAGCCTCGGCCCCAGTGCTCGAGCGAGCAGCGCTGCCTGGTTGTAGCCTCGCTCGACCAGTCTCGTCGGGTGCAATGGGACGGGGACGAGGCGCGTCGGTCGAGCTGGTGCGGCGGCGTTCTCACGCGGAATTTGTTCGGGGGCGACACTCCGAGTGGACGACGGGAGGGGCGGGCTCGCGTGCAACGACTCGACAGCCCGCCCGAGGCGCCCGAGCCACCACGTCGCGAGCCCCTCGACCACGTCGGCTTGACCCAGGTACTTCAGCCGGTGGATGGCCTCCCGCAAGGTCGGATCGAAGCCTGCGCCGGCGAACACCCACAGGCCGTTCAGCTGGCGGAGCGCGGGTTCAGAAGGGACCGCGCAGCTCTCGCAGAAGCCGGGTCTTGCTCGATCGAGGACGGCGTCGCACGCAACGCAGCGCGCGGCACCAGCCAGCGCGGTGAGCGTCCAGGAGACGTGGCGGAGGCCTCGCCTCAGCACTCCGCCCGAGCCCTGCTGGTGCGCGTGTTGGAGGGCGCTGAGCAGCGGCCAGGGGCTGGATGACGCTGGGAGCTCTAGTTGCATCCCACGCTGTCGGTCGGCGATGGCGCTGGTTGCTGCTTTGCGGAGCAGAGAGCCGGCTCGGCTGGCTGTGCGCCGTGCCTCACCCCCAACCTCGGCCGAGCGTGCTAGTCGCCGTGCTCCTCGCTGGTGAGGGCGTAGATGAGGTGATCTTCCCAGCGCCCGTTGATCTGCAGGTAGCGCTCCGACATTCCTTCCATGCGGAACCGAGCCTTCTCCAGTACTCGTCGGCTCGCGCGATTCGAGGACATCACCGCTGCCTGAATGCGATGAAGCTCCGCGTCCTTGAACGCGAAGCGGAGCACCAGCTGCAAGGCTTCACTGGCCAGGCCCTGACCTCCGCGTTCCCGCACCGTCCAGTAGCCGATGTAGGCGTTCTGAAACACTCCTCGCACGACTTCGCTGAGCGCGATGCGCCCCAAGATGGGGGCTGACTGCTCTCGACCAAAGATCAGGAACGTGAAGGAGCGACCTTGGCGCCACTGCTTGCGCTGGTTCGCGATGCTCCGCGACAGCTCCACAGGAGCCGCAGGATTGATTCCGCGCGGAGGCGCTGGGCTCCAGGGGCGGAGGTGAGAAGCGTTCTGCTCCAGCACGCGGGAGAAGCGCAAGGCGTCGTTCTCCTTCGGCGGGCGCAGCAGGATGCGTTCTCCGACCAGTCGCGTGGCTAGGCTTGGGATTCTATCCGGCATCGGTGACTTCGGCGTCGGGCGCGGCGTCGAGCGTCGCGTCAGCCCCTGCGTCCGACGCGGCGTTGCAGATCCCCTGCGGCGTCAAGCCAACGCTTTGATAGATCTCGAAGGCGCACGTACCCCAGCCATACTGGCAGTCGCCTCGGCAATCGAACTCGCAGTGCCTCCAGCTTTGGAAGTGCTCCTCGAGCCGCTGCCGGCAAGCGTCGCCTTCTTGCTCGTTGATGATCGCGCGGTCTTGCTCCCGGCACTCCGGAAAGCAGCCGCAGCTGAAGTCGACCAGGCGATCACACCCACGGTTGGGTGGATCCGTCGCGCAGCTCCCGGACATGAAGAGCGCGCCGAATGAAAGCAACAGAAGCGCCGCTCGACGCATCGCGACCACGGGCCGAAGCATAGCTCGCCCGCGCCGACCCACCAGCGGCATGCTCAACTCAGGCCCAACAGGGCGTTCATCGAGGCTTCGTCGGCGGGGGTGAAGGGGTACTGATCGAACTCGGAGCTGGTTACCCAGCGGAACGCCTCGACGTTGAGCTCCTGCGGTTCGCCGGAGGTGATCAGGCACTCGTAGAGGTACAGGTCGATCGTGTAGCGCTCGTAAGGATGGCTGACGAAACTGATCATGCTCCCCGGCGCGACCTCCACGCCGAGTCGATGCCGCACCTCACGTTTCAGCGCGTCGCTGTCCGACTCGCCGTCTTCTACTTTTCCTCCGGGAAACTCCCAGAGCAGCGGGAGTACGGCCGCTGGGCGCCGCTGTGTGATCAGGTACTTCCCGTCCCGCGCGATCACCGCCGCAACGACGCGCACCGTGCGGGGGGCCATCACTGGACGCACCCCCACACGGACGCCGCTCGGCGCGCAACCTTGACGGCTCCGCAGCGCCCCCGGGTTGCCACGCTAGAAATCTACACGGAAGAGCTGTTGGCCCATCAGCAAGACGTCGCCCGCGATGAGTGGGTGCTCCTGCTTGAGACGACCAAAGGTGCCGTTGGAGCTACCTACATCGGTCAGGTAGACGTTGCCGTCGTCGCCCTTGGCGATACGACAGTGCAACCCCGACACGTAGCCGTCCTCGCTGAACAGGATGTCGCCGCGCTCGCGACCGCAGTGGACGCCGCTCTCCGGGATGGGGAACGCGTTGCCCGTCGTGTCGCGGCCGATCACCAGAGCGAGTCGGCCGATGTAGCCCTTAGCCGGGCTGCCCAGGCGCTTCACGCCGTCAGGCGAGTTGCCCTGCCCCACCAGCTCTTCGAAGCGGATGATCTCCTGACCAATGCGGAACACGTCGCCGAACACCAGCGGCCAAGGCGCGTTTGGCTTCAGCTTGAGGTACACGCCGTTGAGCGAAGCTTCATCCTTGATGAAGAGTTGGTTGCCTCTCCGAGTGAACGTCGCGTGCCGCGGGGAAAGGTAGCTGTCGCCCGCGAAGATCGAACCGGTGTCGCGACCGACGGTGATGGCTTGTCCGTCCGGAAGCGGATAGTTGCCCGCCTCGCTACCATCGGCCCGGAGCGCAGTGAGCAGCACGCTCGCAACGGAGCCTCCAGCCGCCGCGGGGGCGGGCGCTGCCGGAGGTTGGCTCTGGAGTGCTCCCAGATTGTAGCCGCAGGAAGCGCAGAACTTGTTTCCCGGCTTGTTCTGGTGCCCGCACTGAGGGCAGGCCACTGCGCCTGCCGCGGCCGCTGGTGCAGCATCGGGTCGAGGTGGCCCTGCGGGTCCGGGCGCCGGTGCGGCCTCTGGTGCCGGTGCGGCTTCTGGGGCGGGTGCCGCTACTGGCGCTGCCGCTGGCGCAGCTGGTGCCGGTGCTGCCGCAGGCGCAGCTGCTGGAGCTGCCGCCGCCGCGGGCACACCATGAGGAGGCGTCTGCGGTGAGAAGGGTTTTGGGGCCTCGTCGCGCGGCAACTCCGCACCGCAACCCAGGCAGAACTTGTAATGGTCCTGGTTGTCCTTGCCGCACTTTGGACACGTGATCACAGCAGATTGCCTCCGGAAGCTGTCTTGCTTGGCCCGACTCAGGGCCAAACCCCTGCGAACGATAACCCGGTTCTGTTTGCTGCTGCCACCCCCAATTGTTGGCGAATGACTCGTCCTCCTTACTGAAATCACCCAGCTTTCAGCAGGCGACCCGCGGCGCTTGGGTGCTGACTGCTCGCTACCGTTCGCTCACTGCGAGACAAGATGGCGACACTTCGATAAGTCGCTTGCCGCCTGGACGGGTACGACGGAGCTAGGCGCCGACAGGCAGCCAGCAGTATTCCGACCACTGCGCCTTCGCGATGACGTCCTCGTCAGCGTGCGAGGAAAGCCAGCGCTTCCTTGAGCGCGCTTGGCAGGGGAGCATCGGCGATGCCATCTCCGAGTGAGTCCACCGCGCGCTCTGCTTCTGCCGGTCGGTAGCCCATGTTCGTCAACGCACCCAGCAGGCGGTCGCGGTTGCTGCTGGTGGGGGCTTGCGTCGGACCTGGCAGCTCGACCGCAGCAACCCTGGGCAGCTTCTCTTTCAGCTCGAGCACCAAGCGCTCGGCTGTCTTCTTGCCGATGCCAGTGATCTTGTTGAGTCGAGCGATGTCCCCTTGCGACACCGCCCGCACGAGCTCGGGTGGAGGCAGCTCGCTCAGCACGGCCAGCGCGGTCTTGGGGCCCACGTTGGGTACCCCGATCAGCAAGCGAAACACCTCGCGCTCCAGTGCACTGGCGAAGCCGTACAGATCGAGCGCCTCCTCACGCACGTGGGTGTGGATGTGGAGCACCACGGGCTCTCCGGCTGCTCGGACTCGAGTGGCTGCCCCCAGAGGTAACAGCACCTCGTAGCCAACGCCGCCCACATCCAGGATCACGTGCCCGTCCAGCTCCTCTGCAACGAGCTTCCCACACAGCCTGCCGATCATGTTCGCCCTATAGCAGGAGGAGGTGGTCGAGGCGCACCCACGCGACTCCACAGCGGTCCGCGTGCCGGCGGAGGTTAGTCGACCAGGGCGCCCTGGGCGATCCAGCGTCGGATGGTGTCCCGGGTGTCGGCAGGGAGCTGGTCATGGCCGCGAGGCATGCGCTGCCCACAGTTGTTGCCGGGGCAGCTGACGTCGATGCAAGCATGGCTGCCGTCGAGCTTGTCCATCAAGAAGCTCTGGTCCGGTTCGCCAGGGGCAACGCGCGCCTTGTCTGGCGTCGTTCGTGCTGGCGCAACCAGGTACGTGTCCACGATGGTCCCGCGAGTGTCCTCGTCGGCTGGGAAGTCGGCGGCGTCGGGCGCCGGGCTGAGGAACAAGCCACTCGCCGGAGTTGCCGCGTTGCCATGGCAACCTACGTCCGTACAGTTCTGGGCAAAGATCGGCAGGATATCTGCGTTGAAACTGACCACCGGCGACTGACCGTCGAAGCTCGAGTAGTCGAACGTCGGACACACCTCTTGCGGTGGAAACGCATCTGGCTCGCTGTCGCAGCTCCAGGTGGCGAACCCCAGCGCGACAGCTCCCATCAACCAGACCCCGCTCGTCTTCACTCAGTTGTCCTTGGCTCCGGCGTTGATCCAGTTTCGGATCGTGTCGCGCTCATTCTCGCACAGGATCTCGCTGGCCGTCTGCGGCATGCTATCTCCGCACGGATCATCGAGGTCCGACTCCTGCGCTTCGCACTGAAAGCCCTGCTGAGTCTGTGTGCCATCCAGCTTGTGCATCAGGAAGCTAGCATTCGCGTCGCCTGCCGTGATCACGTTCACGGCGGGAGCGGTGCCTGACGGGCGGCCGATAATGCCAGCCAGCATGTCGCTGACCTCCTGCTCGGTCATGGGCAACACACCCTTCGCCTCGTTGGGCTTCTTCTTGCCCAGGTAGAGCTTGACCTGAGACTTGTTCTTGTCGCCGTGGCACGATGAGCTGAACGTGCAGGAGCCCTGGAAGATAGGGAGGATCTCTGCGCGGAACGATGGGTCGGCGTTCACGGTTTCGACACGGCACCCTGCGTCTTCGGCGGGGTCTTCGCTGCTGCAGCCGATGGTGGCGGACAGTGTGAGCAGTAGGCTAGCGGCCCAAGCGATTCGTTGCATTGCTCTCCTCGAAACCCCCCCGGTTGCGGCTCTGAGTGCGGCCTAGCGACCGCTTGGTGGAACTTAGCAGACTCTGCCGGGTCTTCGGCTCGCTCGAAGGCGAAACCATCCCAGCGCGGAGTCACCTCGCACTTCGGTCCTGCACGGCCCATTCCCAAACCACGTGCGCGATCGCTTTTCGGCTGTTTGCGGCGGCCAAGAGCTGTGGCAGAACGCGGGCGGATGCTTGCTAACTCAGGAACCGCCGCCTCCCGACGCGTACGCGCTTCGCTCACGACGCCACGCTGGAGTGTTCGTGGGAAGCTCCCGCTGGCCAGCTGTGTGTTGGCGCTCTCGGGTTGCCTGCTGGCGCTGACGGGATGTGCGAGCTCGTCGAGTGAAACGCCCTGGCCGGTGGAACCGGACTTTGAGCGCCTCAGGGCGGAGGCCAAGGGTCATCCTCGCCAGGCACACGCGGGCACCGAGTGGACACCTCGGGAGCCTGAAGGCGATGAGGTGGCGGAGCCCGAGGAGGAGGAGCCTCCCAGCACCTGGGGTGGGCGCCGGAAGGCCGTCGTGGCCGAGCCTCCGCCGCTCCGTGCAGGCACGCCGGAGCCTGACGACGACGGGGACGAAGACGAACCGAAGGCCAAACCTGAACCGAAGGCCAAGCCCGAACCGAAGGCAGATCCCTCGGCTCCCTCGGGCTTCGGGGACACGGACGACATCGACAACGACCCGTTCTTCGAAGACGACGACGCAGACGACTGACGTGGCTGCTCGTCTGGGTTCGGGGGTGAGGTGCGCTTGGGCCCCGCCTCCCGTGCGCCCTAGAAGGAGCCGGACCAGCCCAGGCCGGTAAATCCCGTGCCCACGAGCGGGGTCACTCGGCTCGCGCTGGCTGGTTCTTCTGGAGCAAGCAGGTACCAGACCACGCCCCCGATCAACGCCGCCGCGCCCACGCCCGCCACGATTCCACCGAGATTGGCCTTGCTGCGCGCCGAGTTGGCGTCGCTCTCGATGCCATCTGGGCACTGCCTCGCGCTACCACCGCACAGCTTCTCATAGTCGCTGATGTCGCTTTTCGCAGGGAAATAGATCACGGCGCCAACGATGCCGATGGCCAAGCCACCGCCAGCGACGATCAGCGGCAGAATGGGCTTGCTGCCGCCGGAAGGAGGCGGTTCCACCACCGCTCCCGGGTCCTGCGTCGAGTCGTCGACGGGAGGCTTGCTTCCCTGGGGATCCTCCCCGGGCCCGGGCCCGGGGGGTGGTTTCGCCGCCTCGTCTGCCGCGATCTTCTCTTTGAAGCGCTGGATCCGGGTCTGATTTTGCGCCATCTCCGGGTTACCCGGAACCCGCTCGTTGTAGGTCTCGAGCGCCCTGACTGCGAGCTTGAGCTGGCCGTTGAGCTCGTACGCGCGAGCCAAATTCACCAGCAGTTTGTGGGCGGTGCAGTCGCGCCGGTAAGCGTCTTCCCAGTAGGTGATCGAGCGCGGATAGTCAGCCTCGTTGAACGCCGCTTGGCCCGCCTGGAAGGCGCCCTTCGCTGCTGCGATATCCCCCTCGGTCGGAGTGCGGTCGCACCCCGGATAGGGGGGCGGGTCTTCCTCCGCCAGCGCTGGCGCCGCGACCAAGAGGCCCGCGATCAGGGCTGCACCCGAGGCCAGGTGGCTGAAGCGAATCGCGGTCCGTCCAGGTGACTGAGTCAGCTTAAGCATGCCGTACGATCTCCAACGTCCGCTACCGGACAGAAACTCGTGCGCGGAACGCGCTTGGTTCGAACAGGCTCGCACCCCGCGGGTGCGAGAAGGCGCGCTGCGCCCATGGTAGGCCCCCGCGTCGCGGTTGGCGTAAGTCTTGAGGCTGGCGCGAGCCACGGGTCCTCCCGACTAGCCCCGGCGATAGCATAGAAGGCCCAGGCCGATTAGCTCAAATTCGCGCCCGGGAGGCGCGAACGAGAGAGGGCGAGCCGCGCCCGGGAGGCGCGAACGAGGAAGGTGGAGCCGCGCCCGGGAGGCGCGAGCGAGAGAGGGCGAGCCGCGCCCGGGAGGCGCGAACGAGGGAGGGCGAGCCGCGCCCGGGAGGCGCGAACGAGAAGCGCGGAGCCGCACAGCGAGCGGCGTGGCCCACCAGCGACCATTGCTGCTCTCAAAGCGGCCGGTGAACCGGGCGGGCCAGAACCCGCCCAGGTCAAGGACGCTCGGCAAGCTTCGCTACTCGGCTACGGCCAAGCGGCCGTAGCCACGCCGCTGCGCCTCGTTTCCACGGCGCGTAGCCATGCTCCCTGGCTGCGGTCGCGCAGCGTGAACCGTCTCGCGAGATTCGGCCGAGAAGGGCGAAAACTCCGTGGCTTGCGCCCCGACAGGCCTGGCGGAGATCCGAAGCAAGCAGCGGAGCCCAGCCGCGTCGCGCACTTTCACTGCGCTTCGGGTTGTGCGGCGAGTGCAATCAAAGGCATCTTCGGGGGCAAGCAGGGAGACTGAACTCAGTGAGACGCTGGTGGATTGTTGCGGGGCTGCTCGCTCTGACTTTGGTGTGGTTCATCCCGAACGACTCCGCGAATGCGGCGGGTATGAACACCACGCAGAAGCTCGAGTCGATTCGGCGCTACATGGAACAGGGACAGGCCAAGTACGTCGGCGGTGACTACGCCGCGGCGGCCAAGCAGTTCGAGGCGGGCTATGCGAAGCATCCGTACTCGGCGTTCCTGTTCAACGCGGGCGTCTGCTACCAGAAGCTGGACGACAAGCCGAAGGCGCTCGCCAAGTTCCGCCAGTACTTGCAGGTGGATCCCGATGCGCCTGACGCGGCCAAGGTGAAGGAGCGGATCGCGGCACTCGAGGCCGCGATGGGGCAAGCCCCGCCGCCGGTAAGCGATGCTGGCGTTGGTGACGCGGGTGACGCCGGCGACGCCGGGGACGCCGGCGTGCCAGAAGGGGGAACGGCGCCGCCTCCCACATCGGTCCCAGTCGACGATCAGGACGCGATGCGCTCGCTGGTGGTGGTCGAGACCGAGCCGAGCGGAGCACCGGTGAAGCTCTACGCTCGCACCCAGGACACCGCGCCCGAGTTCAAGGTCGGAGGGGCAAACCCTGGCTGGCAGGAAGTGTTCAGCGGGCGCTCCCCAGCGGAAGTAGCGCTAGCGGTCGGTCGCTACCACATCGTGATCGAGAAGTTTCGCGACTTCAACGTCAGCCAGACCGCGATCGACGTCTCGCCAGGTCACGTACATCACTTCAAGGCGAACCTGAGCCAAGGAGCCTTCATGGCCTTCCTGCGCATCAGCGCCAACGTGCGAGGGGCGTACATCTACCTGGACGACAAGAAGAAGCAGAAGCCTGAGTGGGGCACGACCCCTTACGGTGAGCTCGTTTCCGCGGGGGACCACGAGGTGCTGGTCGAAGCTCCGGGCTTCCAGCCCCTGTTCACCAAGGTTCGCGTCAACCATGGTGAGCAGAAAGAGCTCGAGGTCAGCCTGAAGCGCGTGAACTACGGCTACATTCGCGTGGACGCGAACGCGCCCGATATCCGCGTCGCAGTCGATGAAAAGCCTGTCGGCGTCTGGCGCAGCGGGGAGGAACCTCTCGAAGTGCAGGTCTCTGCCGGTAAGCACAAGCTCACCGTCGAGTCGGACGGGCGCAAGACCTTCGACGGCGTGGTGCAGATCCCCAAGGGCCAGGTGCTACCGATTCATGCCAACCTGATCCCCAAGTATCCTCGCGGAGCAGCCTGGACCCAGGCGATCATCGGCGCCGTCGTGATCGGCGCCGCCATCTACGTCGGTAACGAGTCGAATCGCCTCTACGACGACCTCGAGGCGGACCGTAAGGCGGGTGTGCTCGAAGAGGGTGATGAGCGCATCACGCGCGGCCGCATCTTCGCGATCGGGGCCGACGCAGGCTTCGTCGTTGGTGGTGTGCTGGGCGTGCTGTCGGTCTACAACTTCATCAAAGATCCGCTCCCGGAGTCGGACATCAAGCAGGGCAAAGTGCTGGAGTTCAGAGACCCCAAGAAGGCACGGCCCACCGCGCGTGCACTCTTCCCGAGCCGCGTGGTGTGGCGGCAGCGCAAGAAGTCGCGTGAAACTGCCGGTGCCGGCTTTCACATCACGCCAGCGATCTCCGACAACTCCGGTTTCCTCATGATCGGAGGTAGCTTCTGATGTCTCGCACCATCACTTCGCTTCCACACGGCAATAAAATGGCTCGTCGATCTAGGAGGGCTCGGAGGGGCGTCCTGCCCTGTCTGATCGGTGCCAGTCTACTTGCCAGTTCGGGGCTGGGAGCGTGCTCCTGGAGTCGCTACGACGACCTTCAGGACAACGCTCCGGTGCTGCTCTTGAAGAAGCCCGACAAGTTGAAGAACGGTTTCGGGATCAGTCTCGCGTTCGCCTCCAGCGCGAGCGATGGCGCACGTGTCCTGGTTACTGGCGCACCGAACCGCTCTCGCGGCGCTGCGTTCTCCGTCGTGAGCGGTCAGAACGCCAAGGTCGACGCGATCGATACAGGGTTCTGCGATGCCGGTGACGGCAGCAACCTGTGCTACATGGCGAATCGCGTCGCTGGCATCGGTCTCGCGCGGACGCCGGGCGGTACGTCGGGGGTGATTCTTCCGCTGTGCTTCGTGCTTGGTGTGGGCCAGGCGGCCAACGGGGCCGGTTTGCTCGTCCGCTGTCTGGACCAAACGGAGTACGTGCTCGGCGTACCGGACGGTGTGAAGAACGCCCTGGTCGATCCAGTCCTGCAAAGCACGGAGGGACAGGAAGTCTACCTGGCCGCTGACAAGGACGAGCAAGCCTCTGTCATCGCGGGCGCTCCCGCTCAGACGCCGCCACTCGCCTGGTTCTACCCGCCGGACTCGATGACTCCCATCGAGCTGTTGCCGTCCGCGAATGATCCCAGTTATGGCAGCGCAGTGGCGTCGCTCCGCGTAGGTGACGGTCGCGTGCTCGCCGTCGGCGCCCCCGCCGAAAACCACGTCTATCTGTTCCACTGGAAGACAGGGGCGAGCAACGCAAACCTGGTGGGCTGCATCGGTGGCCCAGAGGGATTTGGCCGCTCGCTCGCCGCGGGGCGCGTGAATGCCGGAGACGAGACAGATGAGCTGATTGTCGCCGACACGGTGAACGTTCACGTTTTCGACGGCAGCAAGCTCGCGAGTCTACCTGCGGTCGCGACCCCCAGCTGTTCCCTGGCGAGCCTCCCCGAGGCCACCTTGCTCACCTCGTTCAGCTGCGGTTCGGACGCCAGCGTGACCGGGTGTGAGAAGTCGGATTTCGGAGCAGCGCTGGAGGTCGCCGATCTCGACGCAGATGGCGACGGTGAGGTCCTGGTCGGAGCTCCGCGGATGACGGTGCGTGACGCAGATTCCGCGGGTGCGGTTCTCGTCTACGACGCGGAGGGCGACCGGCCGTTCTTGCTCAGCGACGTGTTGTTCCTGTCCTCGGCAGAAGAAGGCGATCGTCTCGGGTCGAGCTTGGCGGTGGGGCTCACAGACGGTCAGGAGTTCGTGATCGCAGGAGCGCCAGGGAATGAGAAGACGGCGATGATGTTCTGCTCGAAGTTCTCGACGGGCCTCGGCCCGCGCTGCGAGTAGCTGCCAGGCTCTCTCATTTCCAAGCGGAATCAGTATGCTCGAAGTACGCAAGCAGATCCTGGTCGTCGACGATGAACCAAACCTGCGTCGGGTGCTGAGTGCTCAACTCGCGCGCGACGGCTACGAGGTGTTGGCCGCCGAGGATGGTGAGCAAGGCCTCGCGATGTTGGCCGATCACCATATCGATCTGGTCATCACCGATCTGAAGATGCCCAAGGTCGATGGGATGGAACTCTTGCGCCGAGCGCTGGAGCTCGAACCCGAGCTGCCAATCGTGATGATCACCGCCCACGGTACCGTGGACAACGCCGTCGAGGCGCTGAAGACCGGCGCGTTCGACTACATCACCAAGCCCTTCGATCAGTCGGAGGTGCGCACCATCGTCGCCAAGGCTTTGCGCACCAGAGACCTCTCCCAGGCGCACGCCACCCGGGCACCCCTCGTGCCGCCTGGTGCGGACGTCACGCCTCCTTCTGGAGGTGGGCGCTATGGGATCATCGGGCGGAGTTCGGCGATTCGTGACCTGTGCGACGTGCTCGACAAGGTCGCGGATGCTCCGACCACCGTGTTGATCACCGGAGAGAGCGGCACCGGAAAGGAGCTCGTCGCCCGGGCGCTGTTCGAAGCGTCTTCGAGGCGCGACAAGCCGTTCATCAAGGTCAACTGCGCTGCCATCCCTCGAGACTTGGTCGAGAGTGAGCTGTTTGGCTATGAGCGCGGGGCATTCACTGGCGCGGTCGGATCCAAGCCCGGGCGCTTCGAACTCGCGAGCGGTGGCACGCTCTTCCAGGATGAGATCGGTACAATCCCCGTGGAAATGCAGGTGAAGCTCCTCCGGGCGCTTCAGGAGGGAGAGTTCGAGCGGGTCGGCGGAGTCAAGACACTGAGCGTCGACGTGCGCTTGATCGCTGCGACGAATGCCGATCTCAAGCGACAGATCGCGGACGGCACCTTCAGGGATGACCTGTTCTACAGGTTGAACGTCGTCCCCATCAACCTGCCTCCTCTGCGCGAGCGCAAGGACGACATCCTGCTGCTCTGCCAGCACTTCATCGAGAAGTCGAATCTGCGCCTCAAGAAGCAGGTTCGTGGCGTCGATTCTTCCGCGGAGCAGCTCCTCTTGGACTACGCGTGGCCAGGCAACATCCGCGAGCTGGAGAACGTGATCGAGCGCGCGGTGCTGTTCTGTGACGGCGACCGCATAGGCCTAGGCGATTTGCCTGTGGAAATGCAGCACGCGGGCCCGCGCGATGAGTCTCCGAGTTCGGTCGACATCGAACCTGGCTCCAGCGATGGCCTGAAGGAACAGGTCAAGGCTGCGACAGCGCAGATCGAGCGCGCGCTGATTTCCAAGGCGCTCGAGCAGACCGGCGGCAACGTGACGCACACGGCGCGTCTGTTGAAGATTTCGCGCAAGGGTTTGCAGCTGAAGATGAAGGAGCTAGGGCTCCGTGAGCGCGACGATCGGGACGGCTGAGGGTGAAGGCTCCGAGCGGCGTTTGCGTCGCGCGGAGAGAGCGATGCGTGGGGTGCGCTTCGCCGCGCTGTGCGTCGCGCTTGCCCCAGTGTGTGGATCGTTGGGCTGCTCGGGCTGCTCGAAGGACAAGCCCAAACCGCAGCCGGAAGAACCGCTGGTCGACGCCTCGCTGGAGATTGGCCCCAAGGCTCCCTCGGAGCGCAAGGGCATGGTGTGGGTCGAGCCGGGTGCGCTGGTCGCTGGGACGCCACCCACCGCGTTTCCGCGCGTAGCCGACGCCGAGATGCCGGGTGAGCAGGTGATCCTCCGCGGCTTCTACATCGACGTCTTCCCGTATCCCAACGAGCAGGGCGCGATTCCGCTGACCAACGTGTCACAGGCCGAAGCCAAGACGCACTGTGAGGACCAGGGCAAGCGGCTGTGCACGGAGCTCGAGTGGGAACGAGCCTGCAAGGGACCGAAGAATCACGTCTACGAGTACGGAGACACCTACAAGTCCGAGCGCTGCAATACCGGCTCGCCACCGCGGATGCTCCCAAGCGGAATGCTCTTCGGGTGTCGCAGCGACTTTGGTGCGCGCGACCTACACGGCGGCGTGTGGGAGTGGACCAGCAGTCGCTACGGGCGAGGTGTTTCCTCAGAGAAAGGCGACGTCGGGAGCTTGCGTGGCGGTAACTCCACCGCCGGAGAGTTGGTCGGGCGCTGCGCGAATGTGGCCGCGTCGCCCGTGGAGCGCCGCGCGGGAACGGTGGGCTTTCGTTGCTGTGCTGGAGAGACGAACGCAGCAGAGGTCGTACTGCGCGTGAAGCGAGGTGCCCCGTTGACGGCGCACCTGAAGCTCGAGAAGGAGCTATCTCGCAAGATCGAGGCGTTGCTCCCGGACGCCGCGAAGCAGGATCTCGGCACGCTGAAGGGCTTCAGGCTGCAGCGCATGTGGACGTGGCGCCCGATTGGCAACGAAGAGCTGCTGGTCGCCGGTGGATGTGTTGGCCTCGCGTCTGAGCCGAAGTGCGGCGTGTTGGTGGTGCGCATGGTGCTCGATGAGCCCAAGTTCCTGGGTTGGGCAGGCAGCGGTCACTGGGCTGCCAACGTCCAGACCGACGTCGATCCACGGGACCTTTGGCTGTTCGGGGGGGACAAGGCGGGCCAGTTCAAGCGCCTGATCGGCTACGTCTGGGGGCGCGTGAGCATCGGGCTCATCGAGCGCAACCTGCCCAAAGACGACGACGACAAGAAGAAAAAGAAGAAGAAGAAGCGCTAGCGGGCCGCAATAGAAACAGCGCGCCTCACCCCCAGACGGCGATATCGGAGACCCCGACTGTTACAAATCTGTGCGGAAAATCTATATGCGCTTGGCTAGCGTGGCTCGCACAGCGCCTTGGTCTGCTTCAGCAAGCTGTCTTGGCGGCGGGCCAGGCGCTTGAGCTCCAGTTCCGCGCGCGACTGCGCTGAGGCGTTGTCGTTCGCGCGCGCGTCCTTGAGGTTGGTGCACGCGTCGGAGGTCTCCTCGAAGAGCTTCGCGTAGTCGTCTCGCAGCTCCACGATCCGGGGGTCCGCCAGCGGGGTCACCTTGGTCGACTCCGAGAGGCTGGAGTAGCGAGCTGCGAGATCTGCGTAGTCTTCGGGAGCGGCGCTTCCGCGCGCAAGCTCGGGGTGAGCGTCGATGTGTTGCTTCAACGGGGCGAGCCCCTGGTTCACTTGCTTGGCGAGGAGATTGCACTGGGTGGCTCGCTCTCCTGCGCTACACCCACCGCTCACGAGCAGCGCTCCCACCAGCAGCAGGCTCAGCAAAGGCCGCTGGAGCTGCTGTGCGCTGCGCTGCATCGGCGAACTCACGGCGCGCACGCTAGCCCCCGAGCGCGGTGTGCGCAACGAGGAGAATCATGCTCCGCCGCTTTACACGGGGGCGATGACTGGCACAGTTGCGGAGTGCTTCGCGCTGCCACCATGCACCAGGTTGCCCTCTTGGGTCGGGCGTCGACGTTGCCAGCGTTCGGCGCCCGGGGCGCGCTGCTCGTGTGCGCGCTCAGCTCGAGCCTTGCGGCGTGCGACGAGCGGTCGGACGCCGCGGAGCCCCCCAGCGCGGGCTCCGTGATTCCACTCCCCGATCTCGCGCCGTCGGCCTCAGCTTCGAGGGTGTTCGCGACCTCCTGGGGGCTCGAGCTACCGCGCCGCGCCGCCGGCCCTCGCAGCCTCGTCATCAGCGGCGCGCGCGTGTTGCGGGTGGCGAGGGACGAAGTCGAAGCCTTTGGTATCTCGCCTCTCCAGCGGCAATCCAGTGAGCCGTTGCCGGGTGCCCGCTTTGGGCTGGCGCTCAAGGATGGCGCGTTCGTGGGCCTGGGTACGCGTGAGCTGCTGCTCTTGCCAAACCCGGAGCACAAACGCGACGAAGACGTCCAGCTGCGCACGCCTCGCGTCTCTGTGTTTCCAGGTTCGCAGCTGTTCGCGGATCGCCGCGAAGAGCGAGATATCTGGGTACACCACCCCTTCGATTCTTCGCTCTATCGCTACGAAGTCGCGCCTTCGACCAGCGTGCTACTGCCGATGAAGGAGGTGGTAGAGCTGAAGGACTACGACCACGGTGCCTTCGCTGGCCTCGCGAACGGCTCGTTCGTTTACTCGGTCGGCAAGCAGCTCTATCAAATATATCCTGGTGGAAAAGCGAAGAAGCTTGGGGACCTGGACCGGCTGTGCGCGAAGGTGTGGCGTATCATGCCAACTCAGCGCATCGATCAGGTCTGGGTCATGGATGAGACTGGCGAGGCAGTCAGGGTCAACCTAGCGGACCACCTGCGGGTGAGCAGTACGTTGTCGAGCCCAGAAGCAAAGAGTGAAGACGGTGCTGCGGCGAGCGAACCCGCGAAGCCGTTCGATACCCTATCGAGCGGTCGCTACATCGCGCGCTTGCTGGTGCAGAGGGGCAAGGCGAAGCGTCACTGGACGCTGGTCGTGGACGACCTCGCGGGCAAGCGCGTGCTCGAACGAGCACTGTCCTCGGATCCCCTCGACGACGGCAAGGCGTACGATGACTGGATCGAGCGCGTGACGAAGAATTTCGACCTGGCGCTCTCTGACAGCCCACCGCTGGTCGCCGTGGGGGGGCCCAACCGCATCACCCTGTGGGACCTCAAGACAGGCAAGGCTCAGCGCTTTGAAGACGCCTCACTCGGCGCGCCCTCGAACAGCGCGCGCTGAGCGACGAGCCTGGGCGCGACGTGGTCGATGAAGGCGCGGATCCGGGCGCTCGTCCTTAGATCCCCGTGGATCAGGAGCCAGAGCTCCGAGTCTGTCGCCAGGTCCGGGTCGCAGGCATCTCCCGGTGAGTGACGCGCCAGGCGCGGGTCACACTCGGCGTAGTAGCACGGGAGCGGCCCGAAACCTTGACCGGCCAGGATGGCTTCTCGCATCGCTGGCACGGAGCTGAGCGAGAGCCTGGCGCCGCCAAGCCGCAAGCGCTTGTAGCTGACCAGTGCCGAGAGCTGCGCAAGGTCAGCGGAGTACTCGAGGGGTTGAAGGCCCTGGAGCTTTCCACGGCCTAGCCGAGCCTTGCGAAAGATCGCCCAGCGTACGTGGGCGATGCGACGACCGACCGCCTTCCCCGGAGGGCCGTCCGTGGGGCGCAGGGCCACGTCAGCCTCGCGCCGCTCGAGATCGCGTGCCATGGGGCTCACGTCCAGGTCGACGCGGAGCGCAGGACATTCGGACTGGAGGCTCTCGATGCAAGGCAGCAGCACGTCGAGTAACGAGTAGACCGTGGTCACGCGTATGATTCCGGACGGATTCTGGTCGTGGCCTACCAATGAGCGCGAGGCGGCGTAGAGCTCCTCTTCGACCCGCTGAGCGTGAACGAACAGGGTCTCCCCAGCCTGGGTGAGGGCGTAGCCAAGCCCTGCGCGCTCGAACAGCTGCACCCCGCTCTGCTGTTCCATCGCGAGCACCCGTCGATAGGCGGTGGTGTGGTGCAGGCCGAGTTGACGTGCGGCGCCGGACAGCGTGCCTGCGCGAGCTAGAGCGAGGAAGATGCGCAGATCATCCCAGTTCTGTTCGACCAGAGGTGTAGCGGAGGCTTCCGGTTTCATCGTTTGGAATTTCGAGGAGTTAAGCAGGTCTGCTGTGTGCGTACACGCACAAGTGTATTGCATATTTGCGGCATTGTCGTGCGTGGGCGCACGACGCATCCTGTGCTCATCCAAAGGAGCGAGACATGACCCACGTGAGACGCGCAGCAGAGCGAGGGCGGGCTGATTTTGGCTGGCTAGATAGCCACCACAGCTTTTCCTTCGGTCAGTACTTCGACCCCAGGTTCCGAGGCTTTTCGGACCTGCTCGTGATCAATGACGATCGAGTGACCGGTGGCGCCGGCTTCCCCAAGCACCCACACCTCGACATGGAGATCGTGAGCTACGTCGTCAGCGGCGAGCTGAGCCACAAGGACACCCTGGGTAACGGATCGACGATTCGTCCGGGCGACGTGCAGCTCATGGGTGCGGGGCGCGGTATCGCGCACAGTGAGTACAACTCTGGAGACTCGCAGCTGCGCTTCCTGCAGATCTGGATTCAGCCGACGCACGCTGGGACGGAGCCGCGCTACGAAGAGCGGCGCTTCGACTTCGATCCTGACAGGCGAGTCCAGCTGGTGGTGTCCCCAGACGGCAGCGACGGGTCGCTGCGCATCGATCAGGATGCCCACATCTACCGGGCGCGCTTCGCTGAAGCCGCAGCCTACACTCACGAGGTCGGAGGCGGGCGCTACGCCTGGCTACAGGTCGTCAATGGAAGCGTGAAGCTCTCCACTGCCGACACGGAGCTCGAGCTCACTGAAGGGGATGGCGCAGCGTTCGACGAAGCTGGCAAGGTCGACGTACGGCCCGCCGCGGGAGCCGAGTACCTATGGTTCGATCTACGAGGGAAGGGACCCAACCCATGGCAGCATTGAAACTAGTCGGTCTGAGCGGGAGTCTGCGCAGGGCCTCTCACAACTCCGCGTTGCTGCGTTCGGTGCAGCAGCGCCTGGCCCCGGGCAAGCTGCTCGATACGCCCATCGACGCGACGCTCGACATTCTCGATTACCGCGAGGTACCGCTCTACAACGATGACATCGAACGACCTGCGAGCGTTCAGGCGCTGGATCAGGCGCTGCGCGACGCCGACGGCGTGATCTTGGCCACTCCGGAGTACAACTATGGTGTCCCCGGAGTGCTCAAGAACGCCATCGACTGGGCCTCTCGCCCCGCCTACAAGTCGGCGTTCTATCAAAAGCCGGTAGGCATCATGGGAGCTTCGCCCGGGGCCATCGGCACCGCGCGAGCTCAAGGGCAGCTCAAGCAAGTATTGCTTGGCATGGCGAGCCAGGTCTTCCCCTACCCGGAATTCAACCTGGGTCAGGCCGGGCAGCGCTTCAAAGACGGCGAGCTGACCGACCCCACGACCCTCGAGTTTCTGGACAAGTACCTGCTGGAGTTCACCAGTTGGGTCGCTCGCGTTCGCTCGGGTGAGGAGAATCCGTAGGGAAGTGTA
>JAUILJ010000896.1 GCA_030433055.1 Polyangia bacterium | reverse complement strand
GAGCCGGATGCGCATGGCGACACCCTGCACCTCGGAGCGCGGCGGCTCCTGGCATGGAGTCACGACAGCAGCATCGATCTCTGGACCTCCGACGTGCGCCAGCGAGCGGGGCGCCTTGGGCTCGGCGCTGAGCGCGCGGAGACGCTCTCGGTGAGCCCCAACGGACGTTGGCTTGCGGTCGTGACCCAGAGCAAGCGCGCCCTGATCTTCGACCTCGACTTGGCAGCGAGCCGTTACATGAGCCTCAAGGGTGCCGGCGACTGTCGACTCGCGGCCGACGGGCTAGCGATGGGTTGCCTCGGGGAACAGCTCGTGGTGCATACGTCGGAAGGGCGCCAGCAGTCCCGCGCGCTGCCGGAGAGCGCCGCGCCAGCGCCCGTGGTGAAGGCTCAGGACGGCGCCGTGTCGGCCTCGCGTTGGGTGCTCGGGAAGGGAGAGTTCGCGGCCTGGCGCACGACCAGCGGGCAGGTCGCGGTGCTCGGTAAGGCCGGTCCCCGGCTGCTCGATCTGGGTAGCGTCTGGCAGATGGCGGCTGCCCCTGACTCGGAGAAGCTCGCGCTGCTATTGGGGCAAGTGGGCGAGGTATCGCTGGCAGTGCTGGACGGTGACAACGTCGTGCGTATCCCCGCAGAATCAAAAGACCTGCGCGCCGTGACGTTCTCGCCCGACGGCAGCTTGCTGGCGCTTGGGGACGGCAAAGGCCTGCTCTATACCTTGGACGCATCGCGCCTCGACGCTCCGTCTCTGCTCAGTCGCTCCCCGGTAGGAGCCGTCTCGCGTCTCGCGTTCTCGAGCGACCATCGCGAGATCCTGAGCTTGGGCGCCGGGGGGGCAGCGATCACGGACGTCAGTCGCCGCACGTCACGGCCCTTGCCCAGCCTGCCGGAGGACGTGAGCTGCGGAGCGTTCAGTCGCAGTGGGCGAGCGCTCGTGGTGGGCACGAAGCTCGGTGAGATCTGGCTATACGACCGGGACAGCAACCAGCTCGCGAAGGTGGCGAGCGGCGCGCCGGGGATCTTCGAGTGCGCGCGCGTGCCCAGCGAAGATCGCTTCTTGTTTGCTTCGTCTGACGGAAGCACCTGGAGCGAGACCTTTGATCTGCGGGCGATCTGGATGCTGCCGGACCCGGATGACCCGAAGGTGGGCGCGCCAGAGCCCTGGCGTGGTCTGACGCTGGCTCATCAGAACTAGTACCGCACGGAAGCCGTTGTGGAAGCCTTTGCGGAGCGGGGCGGACTGGCGAAGAGACCGTGCGACGCGCCTCACCCCCAGGAGAAGCTCACGGGGACGTCGATGGCGGGCAGCAGGCTGAGGCGTACGGGGCAGGTGTGGGCCGCCTGTTCGAGGTCCCCGCGCTGAGCCATGTCGAGCTTCTCGGCGACCTCCCGGGGGACGCTCAGGCTCACCTCGAGCCGGGCGATGCGTCGGGGAGGGGAGGCGGTCATGTGTTTTTTCACGTGGATACGCGTGCCGGCGAGATCGTAGTCGCGGCTTCGCGCGAGGATCCCCATCACGGTGATCATGCAGGTCCCGAGGCCGGTAGCTACGAGATCCGTGGGTGAAAAGCTCTCACCTTTGCCGTGGTTGTCCGTGGGCGCGTCGGTGTGAAAGATGGCTGACGAGGGCCCATGGGTCGCCTCACAGCGCAGCTCGCCTTCGTATCCGATGTGGATGTCGACCATGCCTCAGGCTTGCCAGAAGCCGAGCTGAAACACGAGGCGGAAAGCGTTTGGGCCGGGCTCGAGGTGACGCTATGAGCCTCGGCCATGGATATCCTCTTCGTGCGCCACGGCGAGAGCGAGGCGAATGCTCAAGGAATCATGCAGGGCACGCTGGACTCACCCCTGTCGGAGCGCGGCCGGGAGCAGGCGAAGGTGCTCGGAGCCTGGCTCAAGGCTCGCGATCTGCAGTTCGAGGCAGCCTACTGCTCGCCGCTCAGTCGCGCCAGAGAGACCGCAGAGCTCCTGTGCGAGAGTTTGGGGCGCGAAGCGCCCGTGCCCGAGCCGGACATCGGGGAAATTTGCGCGGGCGACCTTCAGGGCCTCGACGCGTCGCAGATCGCCGAGCGCTTCCCGAGCTTCATGTCCCGTGAGATCACGACCCTCGGCGACTTCTCCGAGTACGGCGGGGAGAGCTACGACGCGGTGCAGGAGCGGGCGCGGCGCTTCCTGGCCGCTCTGGAGAAGGGGCATCGAAACCACGCGGAAACTCCCGTGGAGCGCCAAGAGGTGCCCGAGCCACAGCGCATCCTGGTCGTGGCCCACGGCGGAATCATCTTTCAGATGGTCAAGCAGCTGATCTGCTTGCCCGTGCCTCAGGTCGCGATCCTACGCTACGGAAACTGCAGCAGCAGCCTCGTACGCATGCGCGATCGCCGCGGTGTCTACATGGGAGAAGTGCGCTGGCACATGCCTCTCGATCTGATCGGAGGGGAAACCCGGGACCCTTCCGTGCGCCTGTTCCGCTGAACGCGTAGACGCACGGCCGACTGGATCGGCGCGCCGCGGTTGACACGACCCTCCGTCTGGCTCATCCCCAAGCCATGACTGCTTGGTTTGGGGGGAGGCGCGACGCCTCGCGCAAGGGCTCGCTGCTGGTCGTCGTCGCTGCGCTCGCGGCGTACGGCTGCGGGGAAGACACGACCGCCACCGGGGCGGGTGGCGCGGGTGGCCCCTCCGGAGGCGCTGGTGGCAGCGCAGGCAGTGGTGCAGCCTCTGGAGCCGGTGGCGAAGGCGGCTGCGTGCTCACGGGAGACGAGCCAGCCGGAGCAGTTTGCGTGGCCAGCGTTCGCGGCAGCGTGATCGACGAGGCGGGCGCCGCGGTGCCGAATCAGCAAGTCAGCTTCTGCGGACCAGCTTGTTTCTATGGGGAAACAGACGGAGAGGGTCAGTTCGACATCGACGTCTCCACAGCGCTGGTGGTCGCTGACTACTCGGCGACCGCCCACGTGCGTCCGACGGGCACCAGCTTCTACTATCCGGTGAGTGTGATCGACGAGAGCGCAAGCCCAGCTGAGCTCGCGGCAGGCACGCTTCGCACCTTTCAGTTTGGCGGCGAGATGCCCGAGCTCGTCGTAAAGAATGACCTCAATGGCGCGGCGCCTCCCGCTCAGACCGTCAGCGCCCAGGGCGTCGAGCTCAGCGTGGAAGCAGGCGTGCAGGTGGAGATCGAGATCGACGAGGTCGCCGCCGGGGCGAGCGGCCGCAGGTTCTACGTGAAGGCGTTCGATCCGCAGCAGATCGCGGAGCTGGCGCCTGATGCGGGGCTGTTTGCGCTCTACGCGCTGGGCCCCTTCGAGGCGCGCTTCTCCGAGCCGGGCCCGCCCAAGGTGCCCCGGGAGGTCCGCGTGTCGTTCCCCAACCCCACGAGCCTGGCGCCGGGGAGCGCCGTCGAAGTGCTCGCGCTGGGCAGCTATCTGTTCCCGGAGTGGGTCTATCCCGGCCGTTTCGAGGTGGTCGCGCAGGCTACGGTGAGCAGCGACGGACAACGAATCGAGCTGGCCGCGGGCAGCGGCCTTCCGTA
>JAUILJ010000895.1 GCA_030433055.1 Polyangia bacterium | reverse complement strand
AAAGCAACCACCGAAGCCCAGACCACTACCGGCCCCACAGCAACCACCGAGCCCAAGGCCACCACCGAACCCAAGTCAACCACCGAACCCAAGGCGCAGCCCGCGGCGAGCGGAGATGTCAGCGCTTGCGTGCAACAGTGGCTCCCCGCGGATACGTTCCGCAAGCAGCCCAAGCTGAGCGGGATGTGCGAGGAACGCGACCCGCGCAAGGGCGCGCTCAACCTCAAGAAGCAGATCATCGTCGGCGCGGGGGGCAAGACCACCCAAGTAATGCGCCTGATCAGCCGCATGGGTTGGTACGAGATGGTCACCTACGCCACTCTGCGCGACGCGTGCTGCACCTCTCCAGAGCCCGTCTACCTGCCGGACGCCGCTCCCCACTGCAAGGCCATGCCGGATGTGATCGCGGATCTGTCCAAGGCTGTGCGTGATCAGAGCGGCCTCGAGGCTGCGCTTGATGCCTTCGCCAAGAACGCCATGTGCGAGGCGGGTGCGGGGAAGGCCGGCGCCTACTGGATGCGGCGCTCGCCAGGTGGGCAGGAGCGCGGGACGTTCGAGGCGTGGGTCAAGGCCCTGCGCCGCTAGTGCCCTGTCGCGAGTGCCCTCGTTAGGGCTCTATCGCTGCCAGTGCCCTGTCGTCAGCCAGCGCCTTCCGCGGTCTTCAGTTCTCTGGGGAAACGCCTGACGGGGCGCCCAGCTCTTTCCAGTCCGCATCCGCGCAACAACGGAAGCCGGTCGAGTAGTCATGGTACTCGAAACCGTGCCCGGTGGTGCGGTAGTCACAGCCTTGCCCGTTCTGAAATGTGTCCATGAAGAACCCACCGCGGAACGTGCCCTCGGCGTCTGACACCCACTCGTGCAGGTTCCCCACCATGTCATAAACGCCATAGTCGTTCGTGCAGCCCTCCATGCTCCCCGTCTCCACGGTGGTGTGATCGAAGAGTAGGAGCCGCCTGTCGTTCATGAATGACGGGTGCCACATCTTGATCGAGTCGTCGCTCGTCGGGGCCTTCTTCCACAGTCTTGGCACCGGGTGATTGTCCAGTACCTTGAAGCGGTCATTGCACACGTTGGCCTTCCGTACGTTACCGTACGGATACCTTGTCAGCTTCGGGCCGCGGCACGCGCTCACCCACTCATCCGCCGAGCAAAGGCGCTTTCCCGCCGCTTCGCACACGCGCGCCGCCTGTTCCCCGCTGATGTAGCCTTGGGGCCGGCGCCCCTTCACGCTCACCGCGACGAACTCTCTCTCGCGGCCGTCGATCTCCTCGTTGTGGGGCCACGGCGAGCGCCCCTGCTTGGTTACGCGGTCCAGCGTGCCTTCCCACTTGTCCACGCAGTACGCGGCCTTGGTTCGTGTGACTAACGCCATTTCCGTGGGGCAAATTGCTTGCCAGGCGGGCGTGGTCAGAGTCGTCTCTTCGACCTTCGGCTCGCTCACTTGGGGCTCCACGGCGGGTTTCGCGCTCTCCGCTTCTACCGCGCTTGGGGTTTGGGGGGGAGGCGCCTCGGGTGCCAGCGCAGTCCGTCCGCCCCCCGGCGCAGCACATCCAACCCCGAGCCAGAGGCCGGCTATCGCCGAGGACACGTGCGCTACGGAATGTATCCGCGCGGATATCGTGCGATTCGGCGCCGGAAGCCGGAGCCCAGGTTGCGGCCCCCACCCACTGCCGACCGTCACTCCCAGCGCTCCTGGACCTCGATGCCACGGGCCCGCACGGCGCTCAGGAATGGCCCGAGAGGCACGCAGAGCTCACCGGGGAGTACACCACGCTTCTCGATGGCGCCTGCCGCGAGCATGTAGGCAATTGCGGCCGCGGGGTACGCTGTGGTGCGGGCCATCGCACTGTGTCCAGTCGACGCGTCGTGGCGATCAATCACCTCGTACACCAAACGGCTTTGTTCGCCAGCCTTCAAGCCTTCGACGACGACCCGCACGAGCACCACGTCGGTGTCGTCATCGTTCAGGTGCCGCTCGAGCATGTCCTCGACGAACTTGCGGGGCTGCACACCGCTGAACGTCTCCTCCGAGAACAGGCCGATGGCCTGCATTCCTGCAAACGCCGCGCAGTGCCCCGGGTAGCGGATGGTCTTGTAGTCCAGGTTCCGGACCTTGCCGCGCAGCGTCTTGGGCAAGGTCGAGCAGCCGCCGGAAGTGTTGAACGCCTCCAGCTGACCGAACGGCTCCGGAAAGGTCAGGCTCTCCACGTCAATCAGTGACGGAACGCGCTCGAGCTTTCCATCCCGGAGCACTTCGGCGGGCTCCAGGTACTCATTGGTGAGTCCCCGCACGGAGAACACCAACTTGTAGTTGAGCGGCGGCTTGGGGTGCGCCGGCAACCCGCCCACGCGCAAGCGCAAGCTCTCCACGGAGTCGAAGTGCTCCAGTCCCAGCGCTCCGAGCAGGCACGCCATCCCAGGCGCCAGGCCACAGTCAGGCACTACACAGATCCCCGCGCGCTCTGCCTCTTGGCTCATCGCCATCTGGCGTTCCACGACGAACAGGTTTCCCCCCAGATCGCACATATGGGCTCCCGCCTGGATGCAGGCGCGAGTCACCGCTTCGTTGAACCGATAGTCTGCGGACGACAGCACGACAGAGGCGCCCTCGATCACCGGCAACAGCTCGCTTCCCTGCGGTCCCAGCTGGTCCAGGTCGTACGTCTGCCCTTCGATGCGGGCCGCGCGACCCGACCTTTGCCCGTCGCTCAGCAGTCGCTCGAGTTCCTTCCCCGCGCGGGTCAGCAGATCCGCCTCCCGGTCCACGAGCTTGACCGTGGTCATCCCCGGCTGGCGCGCGAGATCCCACGCCGCAGCCCTGCCCATTCGACCCGCACCCAAAACGACCGCTTTCATGGCCCGTTGCTAGCAGCTCACCTGGGGGATGGCGAGCGCGCCGAGAGACCGCCCGGTTCAGCGGGTGAACGCTGCTCAGCCAGCGCTCTTTGCGCCCCTCGAGCCGGTTGGCCGAGTACTCTTGGGCCATGAGTGAGCGACCAATGCACACGGTTCCGGGGTTGTTCCAGAAGCTGCAGGCGCTCTACGCAGAGGGCGAGGCGCTGGTCGAGCAAGGGCAGTTCCAGGCCGCCGTGGACCGCTTCAGCGAAGTCATCGGGCTCGACGACCACTTCCGCCAGCGTTACATCACCGGGTACGCTCAGCGAGCGTTCGCCTACCACAGGATGGGTTGCCTTGCGGAAGCAATTGAGGACTACGGGCAGGCCATCGCGCTCGAGCCTCCGATCAACCAGGCCCAGTACCACTTCCAGCGCGGCATGGCTCAGGCTGCCCTCGGCCAGAGCGAGGAAGCGCTCAGAGACTACGATCAGGCCATCGAGCTGCACCAGGGTCAGCCGGGTCCCTACCACCTGAGGGGCAAACTCCTCGCGGACCAGTTTGGTCGCTTCGCCGACGCGATCCCCGACTTCGATCGCTTGCTGGAGCTGAGTCCGAATCCCGACGGATACCAGTACCGAGGCCTGTGCAGGGTCCAAGTCGGCGAGCACCAGGCTGCGATCGCCGACC
>JAUILJ010000894.1 GCA_030433055.1 Polyangia bacterium | reverse complement strand
TAGCGCGCGAACGGGATCGCGAACGCCGGGCGCGGCACCGGGAGCGCCTTCGCGCCGGACACCACCGCGCACGCGCCGCCGAAGCGCGCGAAGTCGAGGCTCATCAGCTCCGCGGCGTCTGACCCAGCAGTCACGACCGCACCCGCGGCGCGCACTCGACCCACCTCCGCCAGGAGAGCCATCACCGCTAGTTCCCCAAGGATACGCCGGTCACGCGTGATCACTCGCGCCATCGCGAGCAGCAGCAACGCCGAGTGAACCACCCGGCCCGCGACGTCGCGATGCGCGGTCGAGAGCGTCGTGAGGTGCAGGAAAGACTCCTCACCGCTCAGCGCACTCATCACCCAGCGCTGCGCCAAACGCTTTACCCGCTTGGGTAACAGATTGCTGCCAGCCGCGACGTCCCGATAGAACGCGCGCATCACGGCGATGCTGAAGCCGTAGAGGTCGAGCGCCCGGCTAGCTGGTTCGTCGCTCTCCCGCCCCACCGGAGCGTAGGCCAGCTCGGGCACGTTGCGCACGGTGATACGCGGATTCTGCCACTCCCGCAGGCTTCCCTGGGGCTGGTTCGCGGCGCTGGTCCACGCGTCGACGAGCTGGATCAGGTCGTAACCGGAAACGCCCGGGCCAAACGCCAGCTCGTTCACCCCAGTCGAGCGCAGCGCCACGCCCAGATCGCGCGCCGCCTCGTAGGTCACGCGCCCGGCCCGCAGGAGTTCTCCGCAGACGAACACCAGGTCACCCATGAAGGTGAAGCGCGCCGGCCGATTCGCTACCGCGGAGAAACGCCTGAGCGCAACGGTGGCTTGCTCCGCCGCGAGCACCACCGAGGCGTTGTCGATGCGATGGATGCGAGCGTTCTTGAACAAGCGAAATAGCGCCGTGAGCGGCTCGCTGACCTCGTCCCCCACCGCGACTCGGCCAGGGTGAACCGATCGTCGCTGGGAGTCGGGCGGCTTGCTGCTCTGCCTAGGCGCAGCCGACGAAGCGCGGATGGGCCCCACGCGCTCCATCGAGGGCGGCCCGCTGTCGTCCGCGGCGGCCGCGCCTGCAGTCGAGGCACCCTCTGGAGGGGGCACGCTGGGCACCCGGGGTTGTGTGGTGCGGGTCTGACGATCCGAATCACTCATCGCTCGGGGTCTCCGGGAGGTGGAGGCACACTGGTACGCTTGCGTAAGGTGTCCAGGGCGCGCGCGGACGCATCACGCACACGCTCGCTGTTGCGAAACCGCCGACCGCGTTCGCGCTCCAGCGCCAGCGCAGCCTCCGCACCGGTCGCGGTCCGCCCAAGCAGATCCGCGGCGAGCTCGCGAGTCTCGTCGTGCGCGCGGGTAGCCACGAGGTGGGAGCGTTCGAGCAGCTCGACTGCCACGTCTTCCGCCCTAGAAGGCAGGAGCTTGGCCAGCGCGTCCAGCGCCATCGCGCGCTCCTGCAACGGCAGCTCGTCGAACTGATCTGAACGTATCCGCATGGCAAGCGCTGGTCCGACGACCTTCGCCTCGTGCTCCGCGATCGTCCTCAGCGCGACCAGCCGCACCTCTGGGCTCTCGTCTTCCAGCAGATGCCGGAGCTCGAGATTCAGCCGCTCCGTTGACGCGCCGAGCGCACTCAGCGCCTCGAGGCGCACGACGGGCTCGGGGTGAGCGCAGGCCTCCATCAGCGCCGGACGCCCAGCCTTGTTGTCTCCGTGGCCCAGCGCGCGCACCAGGACCAGAGCCTGCCCGACATCCGCCTTCAAGATTGCCTGGCCGAGGGCCGCTTCATTGCCCCGTGCGCAGGTCACCAGCTGGCCCAGGATCGCGCGCTCGAATCCGGGTGAGCTCACCTGCCCAAGCACGTCGGCGAGCGCCTGTGCGTGTGTTTGGTCGAGCTGCCGAGCGAGACGCGCCCAAGCGAGTTCCCGAGCGGATTGCTCGAGACCATCCAGCGCGAGCAAACTCTCTTCCACGACTCGTGGGGGCAGCAACCTGGCGACCAGCGTATCCCGAAGCGTGCTATCGCGACCCGCGGTCTCGATGAGCGCCAGAGCGAACTCCAGCCGAGTGAGGGGAGACTCGACGCCAAGACGATTCAACGTCTGCTCCAGCGGCACCAGCACCATCGGCAAGGAGCTCGAGCGCAGCGCGTGTAGGAGCCCGCTACTCGCCACGTAGACGAAGCGGTTCACGCCCTGTGAGCGCTCGCTCTCCAGCGCCGCGGAGAGATCCTTGATGCGGTTTGCTTCTGCCTCGAGCAGGTCCGTCAAGCGCCGCCCCGACGCACCCAGCGAGCGCTCCAGCTCCCCCTGCCAGTCCTGCTGGTTTGCTGCCTCCCGGAACTCGCGCCAGCACTCACCAAGCTGAACGTGGCTGTCGAAGCGGGCCACTGCGACCACCGAACGACGCACTTCCTCCAGCGCTTCGCGCTGCTGTCCGCCTCCCTCCTGGATGACATCCACGACCTGGCACACGACGTTGGGCAGGTCAGCATCCCAGAGGAGCGTGGTGAAGTCGTTGAGGGGGTCGTCGTCCAGATCCGTCAGGAGGCACTCCGAGAGCTTCTCCCACTCCTCGAACGTCATACCCGCACGGAAACCCAAGACGCGGACACCGTCGGCGAACAGGCGATAAGGGATGCGCTCGAAGCTGCCTGTGGGCTCCCAAACCGGCTCTTCCGCGAGCACGAATGCGTAAGGGCTCAGGTTGCAGAGCAGCGAACCATCGGAAGCCCCCAGCGCCCGTTCGATGTGGCTCCACGCTCGCTCCTTTGCCCGCTGGCTCTCCGGGTGCTCCGGACCGTACTGGAGGTTGGCACGCAACGAGCGCTCCCAGTGCGCGAACACCTCGCGCTGCACCCTGACCTCATCATCGCTGACTGGCTGGAGTGCCGCCGGGGCGTGAACGCTTTCGATCTGTTGGGTGGCCGCGTTCGGCAGGCTCACGAGGTCGGGCAGCGGCGGTGCCCCGGGGATATGCTGCACGGCGGAGAGGCTCGGCTGGCTCGCCTGCTCTTCTCGCGGCAACGGCGGCTGTGTCTTGGCGACTGCCGTCCTCAGCTGGCGAATGCTGCTCACGAACCGACCCGGCTCGTCCAGCTCACGCAGTCTCCGCGCTCGCCGGGCGGCGCGGTACATGTCAGCGGCTGACTGAAAGCGGCGCTCGGGGTCCCGGATCAACGCGCGGTCCACCAGCTCAACGAGCTCGAGCGGAGCGTCCGGGAGCATGAGCCCGAAGCTCGGGCGATCGAAGCTCGAGGACGCGCGCGAGAGCGGCGTCTCCCCAGTCAACAGGTTGAAGCAAATGGCCCCGAGCGCGAACAGATCACCTCGAGCGTCGAGTGCCCCCGTTCCCTGGCTCAGGCGCTCCGGGGGCACGAAGGCCAGAGGCGCCGCTACGCCGCCAATCTCCCGTAGGCGCGCGAAGCCAAAATCGCGGATCCACACCTGGCCGGCTTCCGAGACCACGATGCTCTCTGGCCTCAGATCGCGGTGGATGATGTTCTGCCCGTGAGCGACGTCGAGGATCTCGAGCGCGCCGCACATGACCTTCAACGCGTAC
>JAUILJ010000032.1 GCA_030433055.1 Polyangia bacterium | reverse complement strand
AGCGCGCTCCGTTGGAACGCCTCGCTCAGGAAGGCCAGCTGGAAGCGTATCTGCACTCCGGGTTCTGGCAGCCGATGGACACGCTCCGCGAGAAGCGACTGCTGGACTCCCTCTGGGAGAGCGGAAAAGCTCCATGGAAAGTCTGGCCCTGAACCAAGCCATCGCGGGCTTCTACTCCGGCAAGCGGGTGCTCGTCACGGGGCACACGGGCTTCAAGGGCGCGTGGCTAGCGCGCTGGCTGCAGCTGCTCGGGGCTGAGGTCTCCGGCTTGGCGCTCACTCCAAGCTACTCGCCGAACCTGTTCGAGCTCGTGGACTTGCCGCAGGGGATGGCTTCCCACATCGGGGACATCCGAGACGCTTCGCTGGTGCAGCGCATCGTCGGCGAGTCGAAGCCTGAGCTGGTGTTGCACCTTGCGGCACAACCCTTGGTGCGGCGCTCTTATCGGGATCCCCTGGAGACCTTCGGCAGCAACGTGATGGGCACGGCGCACGTGCTCGAGGCGTGCAGGCTGGCTGACTCCGTGCGTGCGGTGGTCGTGGTCACCTCGGACAAGTGCTACGAGAATCGCGAGTGGATCTGGGGCTACCGCGAGGTGGACCCGATGGGTGGAGCGGATCCTTACAGCGCCAGCAAGGGCTGCACGGAGCTGGTCACCGCCGCCTATCGTCGGTCGTTCTTCTCCGCCGAGGGCTGCGCTGGCCTGGCTTCTGCCCGCGCTGGCAACGTGATCGGTGGGGGAGACTGGTCCGAGGATCGGTTGGTCCCCGACATGATTCGTGGGATCTCCGCGGACCAGGAGATCCTGATTCGCAACCCTGCCTCGACGCGGCCCTGGCAACACGTCCTCGAGCCGCTAGCTGGTTATCTACAGCTCGGAATGCGTCTCCACGCGGAACCAATTCGCTACGGTGAAGGTTGGAACTTCGGTCCTTCCGATGGGGACACGATGCCGGTTCGCTTGCTGGCCGAGCGGTTCGTGGAGGCGATTGGCAAGGGGCGCCTCAAGCTCGGCACGCCGGATCCCAGCGCGCCCCACGAGGCCAAGCTACTCGCGCTCGATTGCCGCAAGGCGCGTGAGTTCTTGGGTTGGGCTCCACGGCTCGACGCGGCAGCGTGCGTTCGCCTCACCGCGGAGTGGTACCAGGCTCATTTGCTCGCCCCAGGCACCGAGCAGGCCACGCTGGATCGTCAGATCCGCGACTATCAAGCGCTCCTGGTGTGAGCGACCGAGAGGGTTCATGGCAACGGTTCTGGTTTCTGGGGGCACAGGATTCATTGGGTCCGCGCTCGTGCGCAGGCTCAGTGCTCCTCACCCCCAAACCGAGGAGCGGCCGGAGGTGATCGTCGTCGCTCGGGAGTTGGGAGCGCGCACTGCGCCGCTCGAGCGCTTGCCCGGGGTGCGTTGCGTGACCTGGCAGCAGCTGAGCCCGACCTGGTCGTGCGACGTGATCTACAACCTGGCGTCCTTCGGCGTGCGCCCTCAGGACCGTGCGCTGGAGGAGATCTGGCAGGGAAATGTTGGGCTGGTGTGCAAGCTGCTGGACCTGGCTCCCGGCTGGGGCACGCGACGTTTCGTGCACACGGGTAGCTGCGCGGAGTACGCATCGATAGCAGCGCCCGATCTGCTCCTGGAGACCTGGCCGCTCGAACCCGCCACCCTGTACGGCGCCGCCAAGGCCGCGTCTTCGATCTTCGGGGCGACGCTCGCGAAGCAGCTGGGGATCGCGTGGGTCAACCTGCGCCTGTTCGGCACCTATGGGCCTGGAGAAGCCGAGCACCGGATCATCCCGTCGCTGGTCAAGCGCTGGTGTCAGGGTCAGGACGCAGCCATGAGTCTCGGCCTGCAGGTGAGGGACATGACGTTCGTCGAAGACGTCGTGGATGCGCTGCTGCTCGCGGGCGATCCCGATGTCCGGCTCGATCACGCCGTTTATAACGTGTCTTCCCAGCAGCCCGTGACCATCGCGGACTTCGCGCGCTGCGTCGCCCAGCACGCGAGAGTCGAGGAGTCCCGCCTGGGCCTCGGTGAGCTGCCGCTGAGAGAGGGCGAGCAGATGTGGCTCGTTGGTGACTCAAGTAGGTTCCGCGCGGATACTGGCTGGGCGCCGAAGGTGGGAATGGACAGCGGAGTCGCCCGGTCCGTGGAGTACTTCCGCCGCGAGTTCGCAGGGGGGGAGACGCGATGACCAGTCTCCTGAGCCCTCCCGGTGAGCCCGAGAAGCCGCTGATTTCCATCGTGGTTCCGGCCTACAACGAACAGGGCAACATCGACCGGCTCTACGAGGCGGTGAAGGCAGTGCTGGACCAGCTCGCGGACAGGTATGACTACGAGTTCGTCTTCACGGACAACCACAGCACGGACAACACCTTCGCTGAGCTGTCTGCGCTGGCTGAGCGAGACCCCAATGTGCGTGTGTTTCGTTTCGCGCGGAACTTCGGCTTTCAGCGCTCGATCCTGACCGCATATCGCCAGGCGCGTGGCGACTGCGCCGTTCAGCTCGACTGCGATTTGCAGGACCCTCCGGAGCTGATCCTGGACTTCGTGAAGGAGTGGGAATCCGGCTACAAGGTCGTCTACGGCGTGCGCAAGAGCCGCAAAGAGGGCTTCGTCATCACGCTGATGCGCAAGATCTTCTATCGGCTGATCGACTTCTTGAGCGAGCACCGGCTGCCGCTGGATGCAGGCGATTTTCGGCTGATCGATCGCCTGGCGCTGGAGCAGCTCAGGCTGATCAACGACTACAAGCCGTACCTGCGAGGCGCGCTGGCGACGATGGGCTTCCGCTCCAAGGGAGTTCCGTACGATCGCGCCGCGCGCGAACTCGGCGAGAGCAAATTTTCCCTGCGGGATCTATTCGGCCTGGCGCTCGATGGCATCTTGAGTCACTCGACGGTGCCTCTGCGCCTGGCGACCTATACGGGGCTGGTCATCTCGGTGCTCACCTTCTTGACGGCGGTGGGCTACCTCATGGGCAAGGTGCTGTTCGGCAAGGATTGGCCGGCGGGCTTCGCGACGCTGGTGTTCGCCGTCTTGCTCTCGCTCAGCCTCAACGCCCTCTTCCTCGGGGTGATCGGTGAGTACATCGGTCGCATCTACCACCAGGTGCTGCGTCGGCCATTGACGATCATCGAGCATGCGATCGATGCGAAGCAGAGCGGCCCGCCAGTTCGAGAGGTCTCGCAGCAGCCTGAAGTGAGCTCGAGCGACGAGCCGCTGGAGAGCTAGAGCTTGAGCACCGTGAACTGAGCGTTCCGATACACTACCCGCGCCTTCAGTCTGCGCTCCCTGCCGCGGAAGGTCACCACGTACGCCAGGTGGTACTTGCGGTTCAGCTGGTCCAAGCGACGTTGGTCCATCGAGTCGTAACCGCCGAGGTCGCGAAAGCCTCGCACCGTGCGCCCGCTCACGTCGTTGAGGCGGCGCCGCCACTCGAGGATTTCGCTCGGGACGATGGGGACCGCCTTCCAGTCCACGATGATCGCGCGCTGGCTGTGCAGGCGCATGCCTTCGACGCGGGGTGGCGTGAGGATCACCGCGTCTTTGTCGGTGTGCTCACGCAGCCATGCGTAGAGCGCGACCTCGTTGGGGTTCAGCCCCTTGATCAACGTCGAGCGTTGCTTGAGCTGGGCGTAGCCTTCTCGAGCAGAGTCCCAAACCGCGCGGAACGCGAGCAAGACGATCAATGCGTGAGCCGCATGGGTTGCCCAGCGCTTGGCCGTTTCGCTCGATACCTTTGCTGCGACGAACTTCAGTTGCCCTGCCCAGAAGAACGCCTGGGAGATCGCGACGGCGGCGACGCTCAGCAGCAGCAGGTCGGGCATCTTCTCGATGCGGTGGTTGCCAGCAAACATCAGGAGCGTGCCGAGGCCTGCCGCTACGAGTCCGAGGGCGACCATCGAGTAGTGCTTGATTCGCCTCGGTGCGACCACGAGCTCCACCGCGGCGACGGCCCACATGGCCTGGAGCAGCAGGTCGAGGTGGGGTGCTATGCGTTGCACGAACAGCTGGGCGGCGAAGCTGCTCTTGAAGTACGTCGCGCCGACGGTGCCGGTCCAGATCACCAGCATCATGGCCGCCAGCAGGGACGCCAGCCGCCGGCCTGGAGTGTCTTTTCCGCGCAGAATAGTTCCGAGCCCGGCTCCGATCCCCAGCAGCTGCCAGCCGATGAATGGGATGAAGTTCTGCTCGTAGCCCGATGGACTGAAGTGATGGGGCGAGCGGAGGTGAAACAGGATATCGCGAGCGGCCTTCACGTCGCCGCCACCGGCGGTCTTCACGATCGTCGGCACGAAGATCAACAGCGCGATGGTGGGTAGCAAGAGTTGCTTGATACCTCTGCTCACCAGCTTCTCCCGGCCGAGGGTCAGCTGCGCTAACCCAAACACCAGTCCGCCGAGCACGAGGTAGTTGGCGTGAAAGAGGCCGCCGATCGCGAGCATCACGCCCGATAGCGTCCAGCGCTTGCCGATGAACGCGACCATCGCGGCGACGAAACCAACGCTGCCCAGCGTGGAGGGCTGGAGGATGTAATCGACGATGTAGCTGACGCCGACGCTGCGCAGTCGGACGACGAAGCTGAGCGCGAGCAGCAGCAGAAACGCTGCGAACGCGAGCCGCCGAGTGAGGACCCGGCACAGGCAATACATGAGCACGCCCATCACCGTGATCAGCAGCATGGTCGTGATCGCGAAGGCCCAGCCATCTCGATTCAGCCACAGCAGCAACGCCGAGAAGTACTCGAAGACCGGGTGGTAACTGGTCGTGTGAGCCACGAACCAGTCGTGCTTGTACAGATCTCGGTTCAGCAGATGGACCGCGCCTAGGTTGTAGACGACCTGATTGTCCACCCCGTAGTTGAACCCGAAGCTCAGCGCGAATGCTGCCGAACAGGCCACGACGACGACCCACTCGAGCGCCGCGAGGGCCCGCTTGAGCCCATTTCTCACAGGTCGAGGCGGTGAGTCGGTTGCCGCGGTGTCGATGGCTGCGGTGTCGGTGTCGGCGTTGGCGGTGGCGGCGGTGGCGGTGGCTGCGGTGTCGCCGTCTGCGGGCTCGGACTGGGTCTCGCTAGCGTCGCTCGCCGCGGGCGCAGCAGCCTCGGGTTCCGCAGCCGCGTCGTCCTCGGCCGCCTCGGCTGAAGTGGATTCTGGGGTCTCGCGCGGGTCGCCGTCCGTCAAGGTGCCGGGACGTTAGCACACCGAACCAAACGGCAAGCTCATTCGGTATTGCTGGGCAAGTCGCTCCTTGCTCGCTAAGCAGTGCCTGTGAGCGCGTCACCCGAACCAGCGGAGACGGGGAGGGCCCTTGCGCGGGGTCGCGTCTTACGTGCGGCTCTGGGCTCCATCGCGATCATCGGAGGCATGGCCTGGTCGCTGAACCGAGGCGCGCTGCCCGTGGTCCCCGGGCGGGAACAACTGGCTCACGCCACCTGGCCTGGGATAGTCGCGTTTGCGGCTCTGTTCGTGCTGAGCTCGCTTATCCGTGCGGCGAAGTGGTGGTGGCTGCTGGCTCCCATCGAGCGCGTGTCCGTCAAGCGCGTGGTTCGCATCAGCCTCGTGGGCTATGCCGCGCTCTTCATTCTGCCCTTCCGGATGGGGGAGTTCGTGCGGCCGATGATGGTGCGCCGGGCGGGGATCTCCGGCTGGGCCGCGATGGGTACGGTGGGCGCGGAGCGGGTGATCGACGGGCTCACCGTGACCTTGCTGCTCGCGTTCGGGCTGCTCACTTCCCAGACGCTCTCTCCGCTTCCGGATCACATCGGGGCGCTCCCGGTTCCCGCGTCCGTGGTCCCGAAGTTGGGCTATTCGGCGGTGGTGCTGTTCGGCGGAGCGTTCGCCGCGCTCTTCCTGTTCTACTTCCAGCGCCGCCTGGCTCAACGACTGGTCGAGGGCACGCTGGGCTTGGTCTCACGCAAGCTTGCGTCCTGGTTCGTCGGGCGGATCGGTGACCTGGCTGATGGCCTGGGCTTCTTCAAGACCTGGCGCTACTCGCTGCCCTTCGTGGGGCTCACTCTCCTCTACTGGTTGACGTTCGCTGGCGCCAATTGGGCACTCCTCGCAGGGTGCGGGATCGAAGGGGTCACGCTGGCGCAGGTCTGTGTGGTGGTGGGAGTCTTCTCCTTGGCCATCCTGTTGCCCAACGCGCCAGGTTTCTTCGGAGCGTTTCAGGTGTCGCTGTACGCCGCGCTGTCCATGTACTTCCGCGAGGAAGTAGTTCTCGGCCAGGGCGCCGCGTTCGTCTTCTACAACTACGTCGGGCAGGTGAGCCTGACCCTGTTGCTGGGAGGGCTGGCGCTGATGGGCGAGCGCAGGCTGAAGCCTGAGGTTGCAGGCGCGGCCTGACCGTTTTGGCATCATCGATGGCGATCTTGACCATGGTTTCGTCGGAGCAGCGGACTAGGTTCAGTCCTTCACCTGAGGAGGATGTATGACCGAGTACCAGTATGGCGTCGCGAAGGCCGCGGAAATTCAGGGGCTCAGCGGGCGGGAGCTGCTTCGGGCGATCATCGAGGGGAAGCTGCCCCAGGCGCTGATCTCCCAGCACAACACGTTCTGGATCGTCGAGGTGGGCGACGGGGCCGCGGTGTTCGAAGGCGAGACTGGGCCTCATCTGTGCAACCCAGCGGGCACCGTCCACGGCGGGTGGACTCTCACGCTGATCGACAGCGCTGCGGCGTGCGCTGGGCACTCGCTGCTACCCGCCGGAGTCGGCTACACCACGATCGAGACCAAGGGGAATTTCTCGCGCCCTATCCTGCCGACGACGGGACGGGTGCGCTGCGAGGGGCGCGTGATCGCTCAGGGGCGCCAGATCATCTCCGCCGAGGCGACGGTGAAAGACGCCCAGGGCAAGCTGCTTGCTCATGGCACATCGACCCTCATGGTCCTCGCGCCCCGGGCCTGATGACTCCTCACGGTAACGCCAGGAGCCAGCGCTCGAAGTCGGGGTCCCTCGCCCGGCGCACCAGCTCTGGGAGCGGCGCCTTGGCCATGAAGTGCCTCAGGACGGCGGCGTACGTTGCGTAGCTCCCCTTGGGCCGACTCTCGAGGTGCTTCAACGCGGCCAGCGCGGCTCGATTGGACTCGAAGCGCTGCTCGAGCCCCAGGGGCTGGCGGGCGCCGATGACCGCGAAGCCTTCGTAGAACCACACAGGGCCCATGGCGGCGTCGTTTCCGTCGAGAATCGCTACGTGCAGCGCGTGCACCAACTCGTGAGCCAGCAGCTCCTCCCACGCGGTGTCCCCCTGAGCGTACTCGGGGTGCAGACGCCGATACTCTTCGGGGGTGACCGCCAGGAGGTGCCCGCCTTCGACGGTCGCGGCCAGCCCCGTGACGGGCAACGCCGTGCCCGGCGGTAAGTCCTCCAGCTCGAGGATGCGCCGCCACAGAGCGCCCTGGGTCTCGAACACCTCGAAGTCGAGGATCAGCTCTTCGGCTCGGTAGCTCCAGTCGTACCTCGCTGCGAAGCGGTTCACGCTCGCGAAGGCGACGCTCAGGCTGGCTTCGTAGTCGTCGCGCTGGGGCTCGAGCTTCTGGGGGAGCTCGACGGGAGTGCCGAATACGGGGACGCAGCCGTAGAGCGCCAGCAGCAGCAAGAACGGCAGCGCGCGACGGCCGGAGTGACTAAGCAAGGCGCCTCACCCCCGGAAGGCTAGCGGCATGTGACTGCAGCTCCAAGAGCACTTCTATAAATGTTGCCGCGCGGATCTAGTGCCCGCGGAATCAAGCATGAAAGAACGGCGTTTGTCGGTCATGCGCTGGGTTTGGGTACTGGGAATGCTGGGGCTTGGCTGTGCTGTGGTTAAGGAACGCGGGACCCTCGGCCAGACGTCGGCCTCGGATAACTCGAGCGCGCGACCGCTGGCCTCTGCTGCCAACCCACCCAAGCATGAACCGAAGCAGCCGGCTGCCACACCGCCAGCTCCAGGCGCCGAGGCGGAAGTACCGGGGAAGCCGAGGCCGTGCGAGGCCCGCGACTCACTCTGGTCGGGCAGCGTCGGGGAGCGACGCATCGTGATGGAGATTCGTGCTTGCGGTGGACATGTCGGTGCACGCTACTTCACCGACGCCGATCTGCACTCCCGTTTGCTCTATGCGCCCAACGGGGAGGTGAGCGAACTTCGGGGCCTGGGCAGCGGGGAACAGGCGTTCGAGCCGAGCGACATCGTGGCCAAGAGTGAGGGCTTTCGCTTCGGTGGATATGTCGGAGGGACCTGGAAGGAGGGCGGCCGAACGCTGGCCTGGGAGATGTACCCGGTGGGCGGGGTTGCCTCCTACGACTCGCTGCGAGAGCGGCGGGGCGCGATCGCGCAGTCGGTGGACAAGAGCTTTCGCTACCAGCGCTTGAGTTCGTTTCAAGAGAGCGTGTTTTGTATCGCAAAGCCCGGTCGCAAGCCGCCCATTCCGGTGGAGGCGTTTCCACAGGGCTTCGTCGAAGGCCGAGACGGTGAGTGCGAGAGCGGCGAGATCCGAGAGGTCGCCTATGACTGGGTCGAGATCCTCGAAGCGCGGGCGCCGCTACTGGTGCAGCGGAGCAACCTGGCGCTGAAACGCAAGCTTACCGCGAGCCTTCCGAGTCCCGATAGCACGTGGGGAGGAGAGGTGAAGCTCATTCCGATCTACGCGCGAGGCCGTGTGTTCTCCCTCATGTCTCACACGGATGGCCCCGGCCTTGGTGCGTATCCAGCCCACGATGAATACGGGCTGGTGCTCGACTTGCGCAGCGGAGATCTGGTGAAGCTCGAGGACCAGTTGAAGATCTTCTCGAAGCGCAGCCACACGTACGCCGATCGAGAACCCGAGGAGCACGCGTTCATCGAAATGCTGAACGAGCGCTTGCCGCTGAAGCGGCTTGGTCCAGGTCCTGAAGATGGCTGCGACTGGGGTGACTCGCTGCCGTCTCCTCACTTCACCAAGCGTGGCCTGCACCTCACACCCAGCCTCCCTCACGTGATCAAGGTCTGCCAGTACGAGAACCTGAGCGTGCCGGTTCCGCGCGAAATCGCCAGGCGCTACGCCAAGCCTGGGAGTCTGCTCGAGCAGATCCTGGCCGGTCACTGGGGGCCCTGACAGCCCTACGTCGGTGCCACGTCATGTGGAGATTGCTCCGCCGTTGCTCCCGCGCGTGCGCCCGCACGAGGTGTGCGCACGCCGCACGCCGCACACCGCAGAAAAGCTGCGAAAATTGCCTCGCTCTGCCGCGCTGAGCGGCGGCACATCGCTTGCTCTAGCTCGGGGCATCGCACCTCTCCGCCGCTGCTGTCGGTTTGGGGGGTGAGCAACCCCGAACTCTCGAACTGGAGCACCCTTGACATGAAGCGACGGAACCGACTGCACAAGCCCTTGCCCAACCTCGCCCTCTCCGGGCTCGCTGCCACGGCAGCGTTCACTATCTCTGGAGTCGCTTCCGCTGGCAACCTGACCCCCGTGCACTGGGTGAAGGACCCCATCGTTCAGCCCCAGTACGTGCAGAACGGCAAGCTGCGAGACAACGCGCCGTTCCTGGGGATCCGTACGCCCAAGCCCAACGGCGGCTACACGTTGAATGCGATCTGCAAGGGGACGGACAACCGGATCTACGCTGGCTATCCCGAGTATGCCAACAGCAAGTGGCGGGTGAAGTGCCCTGCCAACGGCGAGGTGATCAACAACCCGACGTATTACACCACGGAATCGAAAGCCACCGCGGCTCAACGTGGGAACATTTCGGCGCTCTCGATCCGGGTGAGGTTCGGTTCGAACGAGCGTGTGCTGTGTTACGGCGTACTGGGTGACGGGCAGCGGGTGCCGGGGTTGATGACCTATACCGCGCCGGGGCAGCTTCCGGACAAGTGCTACATCCGGGTGATGGGCAGCAGCGTGGGCCTGACCAACTGGGGTGTGTTCAAGTACAAGCACAATCCGAATTTACCAACCGGAAATGGCTGGTGGACTCCGGGTAGCAACCAACCCGCCACCACGGCCTTGCCGCTGTACCTGTGGAGTCGCAACAACCAGGAGCTGTGTCGCGTCAAGGATGGCATCTATCACTTCGCCGGCTTTCTGCAGCGGGTGAACGGCTACTACTCCTGCCAAGCGTCGACGCTGAACGGCATGCGCAACAGTGTCAATTTCGATCTCTACCTCGCGCACAAGAACCCCCAGCCGCGCCTGAGCCCCAACTGGGTCAGCGGCAGCAGTCAGCTGTGGTCGCGGGGCCTGCGCATCTCCGATGGCCCTCAGCCGTACCAGCGCGTGTACATGTGCCAGCAGTCCACGACCAAGAAGTACGGCTACGTGCGCGAGAACGACAAGCTCTGCAAGGTGGCTGGGGTGAACTCGGCAGCAGGCGAGAACAGCTACAAAATCGTCTGGAGATACTGAGGCTTCGCGCGGGTCCAGCTGGCCTGTAAGCTGGCTGGATGCCCCCGGATCTCGCCCCTGGAGACGAGCTCGCCGGCTATCGTATCGAGTACGCCGCGGGCGCGGGGGGGATGGGCACGGTGTTCCGTGCCCGACGGCGTGGACGGGAATCAGTCGCCCTCAAGCTGGTGGAACTCCCGGGCGAAGGGGCCCGAGAGCGATTTCGCGCGGAAGCCGACGCGCTCCATGCAGTGCGCCACCCGGGTGTGGTGGGGCTCTCGGAGCACGGCACGCTGGACGACATCGGTTGGCTCGCGCTCGAGTGGCTCGATGGTGTCGACCTGGCGCGTCACCTGCGAGAACACGGGAGCTCCCCGCGTGATGCCCTCGACTGGGGTCGGCAGCTCGCGGAAGCGTTGGAGGCGGTGCACGGCGCCGGGCTCGTGCACCGTGATCTGAAGCCGAGCAACGTGCTGAGGCGGCCCGACGGACGCCTGGCGCTGATCGACTTCGGGATCGTGGGTGCGCTGGGAGCCGAGCAACGCATGGGGCCGGCGGGTACACCGGGCTACATGGCGCCAGAGCAAGCTCGGGGCGCGGCGCTGGACGCGCGATCGGACTTGTTCGCTCTGGGCTGCGTGCTGTTCGAGGCCGCTACGGGTCGCCCGGCGTTCGCTGGACAGCACCGAGTAGCGACCCTGGCCCGCGTGGTGCTTGACGATGTCCCCCGGGCTCGGGAGTTGCGTACAGACGTGCCCCCCGCCCTGGATGAGGCGATCGCTCGCTTGTTGCGAAAGCGCGCCGACGATCGCCCGAGCAGCGCGCGGGAGGTGCGGGAGCTACTCCAGGCCCAGGCGTTGCCCGAGCAGGGTGTCGCGCGGATACGCGAAGACGCGAGCCTCGAGCATGGGGAGCTGCAGCTGGTCAGTGTGATCGTGGTGGCATCCGCCGAGGACGACGCAACCCTCACGCAAGCGGCGTGGGATCCGCGAGTCGTCGAGGGGATCGCGGACCGCGCATCGGCGCGGCTCGAGGTGCTGGCCGATGGTACGCAGTTGCTGTGCCTGGCTGGCTCCGGTGAAGCAGGCGACTGCGTGCGTCGCGCCGCGGAGTGCGCCCTGGAGCTGTACCGTCAAGCGCCCGAGCTCGCGATCTCTCTAGCCACGGGGCGCGCCGATGTGTCGCGGCGCTGGCCAGTAGGGGAGGCAGTGGACGTCGCCGTGGCTCAGCTCGCAGGGCAGCAACCGGGTGCGCCGCTCGTGGATGAGCTGAGCGCGGGGCTCCTGCGCGGGAGTGCCGTGCTCAGCCCTGACAAGCGGCGCTTGACCGCGCTCGCGGGCCCCAGCGATGCCGCACCGCCTGTGTTCGGGCGGACTGCGCTCCTAGCCCAGTGCGAGCTCCAGCTCGAGGAGCGATCGCAGCTCTTGGTTCGGGGCCCGGCGGGGATCGGCAAGTCTCACCTGGGGCGAGCGCTGCGGGAGCGCTTGAAGGCGCGAGGTTGGCGGAGCTGCGCCGCGCGTTCTTCCGAGCTGTCGCGGGCGGTCCCGTACGCGGCGCTACGACTCCTGCTGCTCGAAGCGCTGGAGGTAGCCCCAAGCGGCGTGACCTCGCGACTGGAAGAGAAATTCCTTAAGGAAACTACAGCGGAGGACGTCGGGCTTGCGCACGCCGCGGTCCTCGCCTTCGCGATCGGTGCACCCTGCGCCCACCCCCTGCTACGCGCCGTCCAGCGTGACCCGGCTCGCCTGGAGGAGGCGCTGACCAGCGCCTGGCGCGCCTGGCTCGAGCTGGAGTCACGAGCGCAGCGCTTGGCGCTGTTCGTCGACGACGCGCAGTGGTGCGACGCTGCTTCCTTCCGCTTGCTCTACCGAGCGACTCCAGCCGCCGTTCGGGTCGTCTGGCTGGCGCGCCCGGGTGCGGCGCTGGAGGCTGAGCTCCCCGCGCTCGATGTACCCCCGCTGGACGCGCGCGCCGCGGCGCAGCTGGTGAGCGCGCTGATCGAGGCGCCAGCAGCCGAATTGCAACAGCTGGTCGACCAAGCCGAGGGCAACCCGCTGTTCCTCGAGGAGCTCTCTCGCGCGCGTGTCGATGGAGAGCCCAAGCTCGGAGCGACCACCGTGCTAGCGATGTTGCAGGCGCGCTTTGGCGCGCTACCGGAGCGCGATCGCCTGATTCTGCGCGCTGCTTCGGTGTTCGGGCGTGACTTCGAGCGCCAGGCACTGCCCCAGCTCCTCGGGACTCGACTGAGCGGAGCCGAACTCGACGCGCGTCTGTCCGCCTTGGTGGAGCGTGGAGTGCTCGCGCGCTCCGAACAGCTGGGCAAGGCGGGGCTCGAGTTTCGCCACGATTTGTGGCGAGACGCCGCCTACGGCTCGTTCACCGACGCGAACCGCACGCGGGTGCACCGGCTCGCTGCGCAATTCCTCGAGGAACAGAGTCAGTCACCCCCTAGCGTGCTCGCTCAACACTTCCAGCTCGCCGGAGCCAGCGAGCGGGCGAGCCACTGGTGGGTTCGAGCAGCCGAAGCTGCCACCTTGGCGAGCGACCACCTGGGAGCTCGCGCCCAGCTGGGTAACGCAGGGCAGCTCGTGGGGGAGGACCGGGCTCGCGGCGCGCGGGTGGAGGCGGAGCTCGAGCTGTGGGCCGGGCACATGAGCGCGGCGCGAGACGCCGCTCGGCTCGCCTGCTCCGGTTTGCCGCCGGGCGATAGCCAGCGCCGCGCGCTGGCGCTCGCGGTGCAGGCCTCCGGCAGGCTAGGGGACCTGGAGGTGCTCTACGACCTGCGCTCGGAATGCCGAGGGGATCCGTGGTTGACCTGCCAGCTGGCGCGTGAGCTGGTTCGCCTGGGCGACTCGAGCGCTGCGGCTGCACTGCTCGAACAAATGCCCACTGATGCAGCCAACGACGTGGAAGTTGCTGCGGAGCTCGCCAGCTTGAACGCTGCGCGGGCGCTGAGCGCTGGTGACTTGGCTGAGCAGCTTCGGCAGTGGCAGCGGGCGTTGGCCGCCTATGAAGCCCTCGGACTCCAGAGCGCCGCCTGCGCGACCCGAGGTGAGATCGGGTTCTGTCACTCACTGCTCGGGGACTTCGTGGCGGCTGATGAACACATCGCTGCGGCCTTTGCGGAGGCCGAGCGGGATGGCTATCGACACGTGCGGGCCTGGCTCTTGTGCATCTGGGGCCCTGTGCTCGGGGAGCTGGGTCAGCTCGAGCGGGCGGTGGCGATCGAGCACGCGGCGCTAGCTGCCTTCGCGGAAGCAGACGACCCACGGCTCAGCGGCGCGTGCTGGGCGTACCTCTCACTGCTGCATGTGCGCTCCGGCGCGCTAGCGGAGGCACAGCTTGCAGCGGCGCGCGCCGAGCAGAGCCTCGAGGCCTACCCACCGCTCTTCGGTTTGGCGCTTGCGGCGCTGGGGCGCGCGGTCTGCGCCGCACGAGATCGTCAGGCAATGGCTGAAGTCGCGACGCGCGCCGCCAGGCTGCTCGAGTCCGACACCGAGTTCGAGGAAGGCCGTTCGCTGCTCCAGCTGGTGTTCTGCGAGCTGTGTGATGCGCTGGGGCACGAGGAGCGAGCGCGCGCCGTCGCCGAGAGCGCAGCTGGTGAGCTCGAACAGCGCGCGCAGGCTATTGGAGATATTACCTCGAGGAATCGATTTTTGACCCGGGTGGGGGAGCACCGGGCGTTGCTCGAGCGCGCCGGACGCCTCACTCCGAGTCCACACCGAGGCGCTTCATCAGGCGATACAACGCGAAGCGACTGCTGAGCCCGAGCTGGCGCGCGGCTTCGGTCTTGTTGCCCTTCGTCGCGCCGAGCACCTCCCGCAAGCGGTCGGCGTCGATCTCCTCGTTTGCCACTTCTCCCGCGGCGCCGCCTTCGCCTTGCCCGCTCAGCCGTTGTTCCACGCCGTCGCTCAGATCCAGCTCATCTCCACTGGCGTCGGCCATGGCCTGCCAGAGCACGGCGTCCAGCTCGCGCACGTGCAGCTGATAGGTGTGACGGACAAGACGGTCCATCAGCCGTGCGCTGACGTAGAACTCCGCGCCCCTGCTGGTGTCCCGTACGAAGCGCTGGACCAACAGCGGCGAGCGCTTTGCGGCGCGGGCGACCAGCTCTCGAGCGAGCAGTGGAATGTCCTCTCGGTGGCTGTTGAGATCGGGAGTCTCGATCGAGAGCTTGAGCCGGGCGAAGAGATCGTGCTTCAGCTCGCTCGGTTGGCGGTTGGTCGCTGCCACCAGGCGCACGTCCACTCGCCGCGCTCGGTCTTCCCCCAGACGCTGATATTCTCCCGAATCGAGGAAGCGTAGCAGCTGGCTCTGGAGCTCTGGTGGCAGCTCACCCAGCTCGTCCAAGAAGAGCGTGGACGCATCGGCTTCCCCCACCAGCCCCGCACGCTCCGGGACCCCAGCGTTGGGGTAGTCCTTGCGATTGCCGAACAACTCCGCGGCGGCGATTCCCGCGGGAATCGTCGCTGCGTTGCGCGAGACCAAGCGCGCGCGTCGGCGCTCGGAGAGCTCGTGCAGCGCCGCAGCGACCAGCTCCTTGCCGGTGCCGCTCGAACCGTGAACCAACACATGCTCTTCCGCCAACGCGCAGAACGCGACGCGGTCTCTGAGCGCCCACATGGCGCCGCTCTCCCCAATCAAGCCTACCCCGTCCGCCCTGCCGAATTCGCCCAGCGCCCGCTCGGGAAAGAAGCGCAGGTGCGGCGGCGACGGCGCTCGTGACACGCACGCCAGGAGTACCTGGCGGTCGAGGTGCAGCGTGTCGCCTACCGATAGTTCAGCCGTGCGGAAATTGGAGCCGTTGCGCTCGGCGGAGCAGCGACCGATATTCTCGACCTGCAGTCGGTCCCCAACGCGCTGCACTCTCAGCTGATCACGGGAGATCCCTTTGCCTTGGAGCGCCGCGGGATCACTGGCCAGGGTCGGGTGGAGTGGGGAGAAGTTCAGGCGCGGTTCGCCCGGGTCTCCCTGCCCGCGCCCCAGCACACCGGGGCGCCCATCGCCTGGGGGAAAAGCGATTTCTCCCACGCGGTGGGGTTCGCTGCGGGACCAACACAAGACCAGCGCCGGCGTGACGGCATCGCTCGCCCCGGTAGAAACGGGTCCGACGTTGGTGACCGTGGTCGCATCCTCTCGACGCGAAGACGGTGGGCCTAGCACTCGAGCACCCTACCAGCGGGCGCCGCCGATTCCAATCGCAAACCTGGGATCGAGCAGCGCGGCCACGGGCCTCGACCCCGGTCATCGAGCTCCGCGCGCGCCGGACTCAGAAGTCGCGTTGCTGCGGCGTGTCGCGGTCGCAGCCCGTCGCCCAGCGTTGAAGGCGGAGCCAGGGAGGCGCTGCCGCGAGGAAAAGTGGGTGTATTCAATGGCGCCCGCATCGAGGCTTGGCTACGCTGGTGGGCATGCGGGGCTGGAGGGGGTGCTGAAGCGCTGGCTCAATCCCACGCGCCCCCGGTGGGCTCTCCAGCCTGAAACGTGACCTCGAACTTGGCGCCGGAGGGGAGCACGAACAGCCACTTCCCCGTCCGCTTGCCTCGCGCATACTGACCCCGCTCTCGAAGCTCACCCGTGTGATAGTGTCGCTCCGCAGGTCCCTCCAGCTGCCCATCCCGGTAGTGGTCGAGCTGAACGACCGCGCCCCGGTCCGAGTACTCGACGCTGCGGCCCTCACGCTTTCCCGCTCGGTACTCCTCCTCGGACTCCAGCTGGCCATCGTTGCGGAAGCGCTGCAGGGTCCCGTGGAGCAGTCCGCCACGGTACGGCTCTTCTCGCAGCTTCTTGCCGTCGTTGTCGTACTGCGTGAACGTGCCGTTGCCCTGTTCGTCGAGCTGGCAGCGTTGAACGAGCTGTCCCGCGTCGTCTTTCAGCACCCAGCGCCCCCAAGGCTTGCCGCGCCGGTACTCGCGCCGTCGAACGACCTCGCCCAACCCATCCAGGGTGACGAACGGACCATCCAGCGCTCCTCGCGTGTACATCGCTCGCTCTTCGCCTTCCGGGAGGATATGGATCCACAGTCCGTGGTCGAGCCCCTCATGCTTCGTTCCTCGTTGGGTCACGTCGCCGTCTTCCTGCACCTCGTACTCGCCTTCTGGCAGCCCGAGCACCACCACGCTGCGGCGCACGTAGTCTGCGTCCGCAGCCCTGTATTCTTCGATTCCGTGAGGTAATCCGCGCTGGGTCGGAACCTGACTCGTGTCTCCCCCCTCATCCAGCTCGCTCAGCTGTCCGCGAGTGGGCACACCGTGCTTCATTTCGACCCACTCCACCTCGCGTTGACCCGGGCCGTAGAAGTGCCACGTACCGCTCGGGACGCCCGCCGTGAAACGCTGGGTCGTGCGCCGCTCACCGCTGGGCTGTCTCCCGATCAGTTCGCCGTCGAGGCGCCCAGCGTCGTAAGTTCCGCTGAGCCACAGGGGTCCCTGTTCGTGGTACAGCGCGAAGCGTCCGTCGCGCTTGCCCGCGTGAAACTGACTGATCTCGAACACCGCGCCGCTCTGGTAGAACGCAACGAACGGCCCTTCACGTTGCTCGCCCTTCAGGCACTCGATTCGCTCCGCGCTACGGCGCAGGGTCGTGCCAGCTGGGCAGTCGATCGAGCTGGCCGCGCGCTCCCCAAGCTCGGTCCGTACGCACAGAGAGTGCGCCTTGACGTCCTCGGCATCGAACACCCCGACTGGACTCGGCGCGTAGGCGCACAGCGAGGCGGCGAGCCTGTACTTGCCGTCAGCGCTCCTGCCGTCGAGCCACACCTTGCGCACGTCGTTGTCCTCGGACCAGTCGAAGAGCGCCACTGGACAGCGACTCATGAGCGAGAGCGCTTCGACATGGCTTGGCAGGCGCCAGTCGTCGTGGCCGCCGAAGCTGCCGTCTTCGCAGCGTCGCCTGGCCGCTTCCTGAGTGCGTTGCCGCGGCTTGGCCGGGAGCTGCCACATCAGGCCCGAGATCGGGTCGTGGAGGGTATTTATATCCTTGCGGAACTGTCCGGTGGGCAGGGCGCGGCGGTCGCTGGAGTCACGCACACAGCGTACATGGTACGGGCCCCATGGGTCGGGGGAGTCGTAGTGAGTGGAGACGACCTCGCCGCTGTCCGCGACCCCAACGAAGAAGCCATCGTCGTCCGTCCGCGTCCACCAGATGCTGCCCCGCTCGCTGCCGAACAGCCCAGGCTCCAGCCAGCGTGGCCCCGCGGTGGGCCTGGCGCTGGGGTCGACGAACGTGGTTTGCAGCTCTCTTGCCGTCGGCAGTCGCCAGTCGTCGTGCCCCCCGGTTCTCGCGGCCTGACACGCGAAGCCGGCCTCCTCCACGTGGAGGCGCGCGGCGATTGGTTTCCGCTGCCAGGTGATGCCCTGGGCGTGATCCTCGATCGCATCTCCGACTACCTCGAAGCGCGGTCGCGTCCCCAGTTGCCGTAAGGATTCGGGTGTCCCCGGGACCGGGAGCCACGTCATGAGATCTTCTTGCTCTCCGTCACTCCCATGGCGCGGCAAGGGGAGTGTGCGCATCAGCTGGGGTAGCTGATGTACGCCCGCGATGGCGTGGACCCGTGGCATGCGCAGCCAAGGGTACGTCTGCAGGCCGCCCGGGTCGGATGGAAACGGTGAATCGCTCAGGCTGAGCGCGACTCGATCTCCGGCGGACACGCTTCGCAGATCGAAGCGCGTCGAGAGGCTCCGTTTGCATTTGGAGCCTTTGCGGGCCTTCCACTCCGAGGGGAGGAGCAACAACGCGCGGGTCTCATGCTCCAGGACTTCGCTGTTGACTCGAGGCCTCGAGCCACTGAGATACACCTCATCGAGCACGCGCAGCTCGATCACCCGTTCACACTCGGACTTGCGCTCGCGCATTCCGATCACGACGCCGACCAATCCGGAGTTGACAGCGTGCTGGGTTCCCCGCTCGGCAGCGGGCGCGTTGGCCAACGACACTCGGGTCGGAGCGAGCTTCGGATCGGGGGGAGAGGGAGCAACCAGGCTGTCTTCTGGCTCCAGCTCGGCGGTCGTGGCCAGCGGGGGCGCGGTAGGCAATCGGGAAGCCGGCGCCTGCCCCTGGCACGCAATACACAGCCAGAAGGCTGCACCAACGGTCAGCGCAGGCAGGTGCGCCACGGTCTTCGACATCGAGGGGCTCAGGGTAGCGCGCCGAGCTCGCCTTCGGGATCTGCGAATACGCGCTGCACCGTCTTGCTCATGCGAGCGGCGTGCATGCCGTCGAGCACGCGGTGGTCGAAGGTCGCGAATGCGCGCAGCACCTTGCCCACTGCCAGCTCACCCCCCTCCACCACGGGTTCGTCGGAGACTGCCCCGAGCGCGATGAGGAGCGGAACGCGACTGTATGGCACCAGGGGCACGTAAGCTTCTTTCAGGCCCAGGCTGCCGATGTTCGTCACCATGGCGGAGCCGAATGGGTCTTTCGGGATCCCAGCCCAGCGGAGATCGAGGTTGGCCACGAAGGACAGCCAACCCATCAGATCGAGCGCCGGATTCAGCATGAACGCGGGGAGCTTCTTGAACAGTTGCCGAGAGCCTTCGAGGTTCTTGTCTTGGCGCTCTCTCACTCGCGAGACCTTGGCTTCGAACTCATCGACGATCTCCAGCATCGACTTCTTGTGGGCGTCGAAGACGGTGGCGCCGCTGAGATCGATCTCGCCACTGTCGGGATCTTCCATCGCGACTTGAAAGAAGACGCCGACCTCGTCTCTCAGGTAGATGTGATTGAAGCGCAGGATGGCGTTTGCGTCGGGCATCTCCGAGAGCGTGATGGCCACCGCCTTGGCCATCACATGAGACAACGTGAGGTGCTTGCCCGTGCGCTCACGAAAGGCGTCTACGTAGGCGATGACGTTCTCCGCACGGATCTCTAGCGTGCCGTAGACGCTGGGGTCGTACGCGTTGCGCCAAGTTCCGATGGCAATGCGCCGAAAGGATGAGAGGCTCGGCTTGCGCTTGAGAGACAGATTGGGCACTTGCAACAGGGTATCCGCCGTGTGCGGGTTGGTCGAGCTGCGTCGCTCGTGCCCAATTTCCGCCGCTGAACCTCTGCCGCCGCCCCCGTTTCAGCCCAGTAGCTTCGCCGCGGCGGTCAGCGCGCCCAACGGGAGCGAGACGATGAGCACCGCGGCGGCCGCCGCGACGAGCAACGTGTGTGCCACGGGGCGTTCGCTCAAGACCTCCATCCACTCCGCGCTGAGCGATGGTAACGGGACAGGAGCGGCGCGCTGGCCAAGCCGCTGATGGATTCCAGCCTCCAGCTCGCCTAGC
>JAUILJ010000893.1 GCA_030433055.1 Polyangia bacterium | reverse complement strand
CAGCCCGATGCTCTCCTTCGCGGCCACTCCGTTCACGATGCCCGGGGTCAGCAGATCGACGACCGCCAGACCAATCAGGATCGCGATGAGCGATGTGCACACGTAGTAGGCTGCGGTCTTCAGGCCCAGTCGGCCGAGGGAGTGCGTCTCCCCGAGGCCCGCCACCGCCGAGATGATCGACGCCATGATCAGCGGCACCACCAGCATGCGCAGCGCTCGCAGGAACAGCTGGCCGACGAAGTCCGCGACGCTCTTCAGGTGGATGCCGAAGACGGCGCTGTCCGCCGTGCCGAGCTTGCCCAGGATGATCGCCAGGACCAACGCGATCAGGATTTGCCAGTGAAGCTCTAGCTTGCGCACGCCGCGGAGCATATCAGCGTGTGAGGCAAGGGTGACTGGACGCGGGGCGTATACCGTAGTTTCCTCGTTGCTTTCCGCCGCTCCTCACCCCCAACCCCACACGATCACCCCCCAGCGCCCTTGCGGCGCGGTCTTTGGAAACCATGCTCCTCGATCTCGGTCGGCTCCTCCTCGGCGGCTTGATGCTGTACTTCGGCGCCGAATGGTTGGTCCGAGGCGCCGCTGGGCTGGCGCGAGCGTTTGGGGTTGCGCCGTTGGTGATCGGGTTGACGGTGGTGAGCTACGGGACGAGCGCTCCCGAGCTGGCGGTCAGCGTCTCCGCCGCGCTCGACGGCAAGAGCGACATCGCCGTGGGCAACGTGGTTGGCTCCAACGTGGCCAACATCGGCCTGATCCTCGGCATCACGGCCCTGATCGCCCCACCCAGGGTCGACCCAACGCTGATCCGTCGGGAAATACCTTGGCTGCTGCTCGCGACCGCGAGTGTGCCGATCATCATGCTGGGCAACAGCATCGGCCGCATCGAAGGGGCGCTGCTCACGTTCGCCGCCATGGCCTTCACCTGGCTCACCCTCAAGGGCGCGCGGCAAGGCGATGGCGAGCAAGCCGAGCTGGAAGAAGTCGACGAGTCCAGCGGGCGACTGACCCTCTTCGCGTACTTTCTGCTGGGGCTCGGCGTGCTGGTGTGGGGCGGCGACATCTTCGTGGACGGCGCGGTGGGCGTCGCCAAGCGCTACGGCATGAGCGAGCGGGTCATCGGCCTCACGATCGTGGCGATCGGTACGTCGCTGCCTGAGCTCGCCGCGTCCTTGGTCGCGGCGCTGCGGGGCCACTCGGAGCTCGCGGTGGGCAACGTCGTCGGCTCCAACTTGTTCAACATCTTGCTCATCCTGGGCGTGACGAGCCTGGTGCGTCCCATTCCCACCAGCTTCACGAGCTTCCCAGTGGATTTGCTCATGCTAGGGGTGGTGACGATCGCCTGCGCCGTATCCATGAGAGGTGCCCGCACCATCGGGCGACCTGAAGGCGGATTTTACGTTCTGCTCTACGCGGCATTCATCGGTCTGGTAGCCGCGTTCGGCTGACCAAGCGGCTGGAGCAGCGCGTCGTGAGGCGCCTGCCCCGGTCAAAAACCCCTGCTGATCAACCAACGCCACGCGAGCAAGTTTGGACGCACGGCGCTAGAGTGGGTAGCTATGAGGCGCAGTCTCGGTCTGGTTTTCATCGCGTTGGCACTGCTCGTCGGTTGCGAACCCGAGCGCAGCGGTCGCCCCGCCCAGCAGCCACCCCCGTATGGCCAGCCCTATTACGGCCAGCAGCAACCCCCGTACGGCCAGCCCGGCTACCAGGGACAGCCCCAGCCGGGGCAACCGGGCTACGTCCAACCTGCCCCGACCGCGCCCCCGCCCAGCGCGCCCACCGGGCCCGTCGCCAACGATCCGATCAACTTCGTCGACATCGCGTTCCTGCGCAACCGCGCCCAGATCGTGATGACGGATCTGATCGCTGCCCTCGACCCGGGCAAGCAGAGCCGCGTCAAAGGGATCCCGCTGGTCGTCGATGACACTCCGGGCGAGGTCAACGCGTTCGCGGGCTGCATCAACGGCCGCTCGATGATGGCCATCACCGACGGCTTGCTCGACATCGAGGCCCACCTCGCCCAGGCTCAAGCCAGCGACGAGCTATTCGGCACGCGCAAGGTCGATGAGTACATCGCGTTCCTGGCCAAGAACCAGCGCCCCAAGTCGCCCATCGTGCAGCCGCCACCCGGCTTCTTCAATCCGGCGCAGCAGATGGACGGGCGCAAGGTCGCGCGGCAACACCAGATCCTCGACGAGCAAATCGCCTTCGTGATGGGTCATGAGCTCGCCCATCACTACCTGGGCCACCTGCCGTGCACCGCCCAGGACGGTCCCCTTAGCCCTGGGGAAATTGGTCGCGTGCTGTCCGGCGCCGTCCCCCTGTTCAACCAACCCAACGAAATCGCCGCCGACGTCGAGGGCACCAAGAACGTGCTCACCGCTGGCAAGACTCGAGCCGACTACCACTGGACCGAGTCCGGAGGCCTGCTCACCATGCGCTTCTTTGCCGGCATGGACCAGATGAGCCCGATCGACGTGCTGTTCACCTTCGAGAACTCGCACCCACCGCCGCAGATCCGCACCCCGATCATCCAGCAAACCGCCAACGCCTATCGCTCCGGCTGGGCTTTCCCCTTCTAGCGTCTCTCCATTCGGGGGGGAGACGCACCAGCTCGCCCCGAGCTTCGCTTCCTCGCGGCATCAAGCCCGGCCAGTCGACAAAAACCGCAACTGGGCCCGGCGTCGGTCGAAACCGGACCCATGCAGGTCCCCGGAAGCCCTACGCCCGCTTGCGCCGTGAGCGCCGCGAGCGCTAACCTCGGCGCCGGTGAGCGAGAAGACCGAAGACCCCACACCACGGCGGCTCCGCAAGGCCCGTCAAGACGGCGACAGCCCCGTCTCGTCGGCGCTGGGTCAGGCGGCGGTGTTCTGCGCGGTCCTGGCGGTCGCTCCGGGCGCCCTGGCGCGCCTCGGCAGCGAGAGCGCACGCACGCTGATCGCGGTGCTCAACGGCGCCACTCCAGAGCCCGAAGTGGCGGCTTGGCAGGTGCTCGCTCTCAGTCTGCCGCTGGTCGCCACGGGCGCCCTCGCCGCCTTCGCCGTGGGGGCCGTACAGACCGGCGGGCTCATCACGCCCAAGCGCCTGGCCCCCGACCTGTCACGGCTCAACCCGCTGAGCGGCCTCAAGAACGTGTTCAGCGGCCAGCGCCTCTTCAGCCTCACGCGGGCGCTGATCACGGCGCTGCTGCTGGCCTGGCTCACCGTTCGGGAGCTGCGCGCGGAGCTTCCAAGCCTGGCCTCCACGATCGGCGAAGCACCGCGAGCAGCGGCGGTGGCGGGCGACCTGTCACGGCACCTGGCCTGGATCGCCGCGAGCATTGGCTTGGCGCTGGCGGGCGTCGACGTCCTGATCACCCGCCGTTCCTGGATGAAGCGCCTGCGCATGACCAAGGACGAGGTCAAGCGAGAGCACAAGGAGTCCGAAGGTGACCCCGAGATCAAGGCCGCGCGGCGACGCGCCCACGAAGAAGCACTGCGTGGCGACGCACTCAATGCCGTACGGAAAGCAACGGTGGTCGTCGTGAACCCGACCCACG
>JAUILJ010000031.1 GCA_030433055.1 Polyangia bacterium | reverse complement strand
CGGCGCGTTCATGGCGACCGTGGGCACTCCAACCGCGCCGAGGGCCTCCAAGTGATTCGCACGCAGTTCCGCCGGGCAACTCGCTGGGTGACTCGGGGAGACGTTCTGGGCGGCCTCGCGTTGTTCGGCATGGCTTGCTGGCTCATCGGCTGTCAGGACGCTCCGATCACCTTGCCGCTGCGGTCGTTGGAGCGCAGCGGCGAGGTCGCGTTCATCTGTCGCAACGACCTCGACGCGGACAACCCTGGGCGCCCAATCGACGACTGCCCAGACTACGATGACAGCAACGACCAGGGCGAGCTCAACCAGCTGCTGGCGCTGGTCACGCAGACGACACGCGGCGAGGTTGCCGTGGTGAATCTCTCCACGGGCAAGGTGGAGGACGTGGACCCGGGGAGCCCCGGATTCAACTTTCTCCCGATCGGCGCGCAGCCAACCGGCATCGCGTCGACTCCAGGTGGCCAAGCCACCTTCGTCGGCGTTGGCGAGCTGGGGCGTGAAGGGATCTTCGCGTTGCCGTCGTCGTGCGTGGACCGTCCATCCGCCAATCAACCGCCTCGAGATCTGAGTACCTGGTCCGCCTGTGCGCTTCCGGTGGCGCCGGGAGAGATGCGTATCCTGGTGGATCCGCCGGCCGCCGACGGCTCCGAGAGGGCGAGCTGCAACGGGGACCAGACGTCCGGGGATGCCGCGCTTCAGCAGGGGCGCATTTGCCCTGCGGATTTGAGCGTAGAGACGTCGCCACCCGGGCGGCGCAAGTTGCTCGTGACGTTGCCTGACTGGGGTGAGGTCTGGGTGCTCGATGCTCAGCGTATCCTCAACGCGGAGCCGGGGTCCTTCGACTACTGTCAGCCGGACGTGGCGTTGAAGTTGAGTGGCGTTACGCCCGACGCGCCTCCCCCCCAACAAATACCGGATGACCTGGACCGAGTGCCCGATGTGCAGCCCTACGAGCGCACCAACTGGACACCCTACCCAGGTGGCATCGATCTGGACCGCGACACCCTGTACGTCACCGACCGCGGCGCGCCGATCCTGCATCGTATCGACGTGAGCGACGTGTGCGCGATGCACGAGGTGGACCCGCTGTTGCCGGTGCGCCTGGATCGCCCCGGGGACACCATCACGACCTCGGCGGTCGGCGTGTCGCCGATTACATCCGCGGGGAAACAGTTCGTATATGCGACGGACGAGCTCGCGGGCAGCGTGATGGCGTTCGACGTGAGCTTGGACTCCGCGAACCGCACACCGATCGTGCGCCAGCGAGCCAAGCTGATGCCCTTCGAGCCGCCGGATCGCATCGCGTTCGACGCACCCGTGCGCAGCATTGAGTTCGTGCAGCGAGACCTCCCGGTGCTGGACGCCAACGGCGTTGGCCTGGGTGGGCAGCTTTGTGATCCGATCGATGACGACGCCTTGGGCGCCGAGTATCGCCCCAACGGGCAGCAGTCGGCCGGTGCGCGACCCGGGCAGCTACGGGGGATCTTCGGAATGCTGGCTCTGACCAGCGGGCAGATCGCCGTGATCGACGTCGAGGACTACGACGAGCCGTGTCGTCGGCCAACCAAGGCCAACTCGAAGTCCACGCCTGATTTCCGAGGCTGCTTCGGGGATCCGAACAGCGTCGCGTACTTCACCGAGGACGGTAGCGAAGATGGCGTGGCGACCGTGACCGACGAAGCCAGCTGCAACATGGTGGAGACCCACCGCGCACGCAGCGCGACGATGCTCGCGACCAGCTCTCGCTTTGGCTTGCGCTCCCCCGGGGTGCGGTCGCTGCCTCGACTGGCCAACGAGGACAACCGGGCGCTGGAGACGGGGATTGAAGGGGAGGGCCCGCTGCACCCCAAGCTGCTGGCTACGGAGTTCGCTGACGGTTCGCCCGCTGAGCTATTCGTTGCTACGCGGAAATATATTGGCTCCGCCGACGCCGAGAACGTGTTGCCCACGAATCCAGCGAGCGCGACCAGCAGCTCGCTGGCGCTGGTCACGAACGAGCCTCGAGCCTTCAGCCTCGAGGAGGAGATGTCGCTCACTTACGAGGGCATCATCCTGCAGCGTCCAGCTGGCTACCTGAGCGCTGACGCTCTGGAGTTCCGTGACAGCGGCGGGGGTTTCTGCAGTCGGGGAGTTCAGGACAGCGATCTTGCGCGCCAAGTGGGGAGCGAGGAGCTGGAAGTCGACGCGGCAGATCTCGATACGTTCGCCGCGAACTACAATGACTATCTGAGCATCACCCAGCCGCTCTTGAGCGAGGACGACAGCTACTGGAAGTCTGACCTCGGCAAGGCCTGCGACAACGGCGGAGGCTACCGGTCGTGCAAGATCATCTTCGGGACTCCGGAGAAGCCGACCACGTCGCGGGACTTGGCGATCGTCGAGGCGTATGAGGATCACCTCACGGTCGAGCCGCGGGAGACTCCGCGCGCCGCCGAGGTGCTCAAGTGTTGTTTCCCTGGGGCAATGAGCTACGATGTCCGCGTGGGGCGCCAGTGGGTGCTCTCAGGTTCTCGTAGCGGGTACCGGCATCGAGTCGAGCGGGACCCGGACACCAACCGTTGCGTTCGCGACACTGACGACGCGAAGAGCCTGTTCAAGAGCCGAGTCTTCGAGGTGAGCTGCGCGAGCGACAGCTGCTCGGGCTTCGGTCAGGCGACCACGCAGGTGGAGCAAGACGGGGAACAGGTCGAGGTGCCGGATCCGACCGCGGTGGCCTGCCGTACCTCAGGCGCGGCGCCGGACGCGTGTGTGTTCCAGAACCTGACCCACCGCTTCGTGGTGTATCACGGGCAGCAACCCAGCGTTCGCGGCATGCACTTCACCTGGCAGGTGGTTGGAGGCTTCGTGCCACTCAGCATCAGCCTGGCGTCGCAGAGCTCGCAGGTGAGTCCTTACTCGATGGTGCTCTTGCCACAGACGGGCGAGCTGGCGGTGACCGACGCGGCGACTCAGGGCTTGGTGATGGTCAGCCTGCGCTCGCTCTCGGTTTCGCGCCTGTTCTTCTAGCCGGACTTCCGGAGTCGGCGGGGCCGTACAGAGGCTCGGTGCACGCCGCTCCTTGTGTGCGCTCCCAGGCTTTGGGATAAGGCCGTCATGGGTGCGCGAAGCACGCCGCTGATGCAGCAGTTCCAGGCTGCGAAGCGAGCGTATCCAGACTCGATTCTGTTCTTCCGCATGGGAGACTTCTACGAGCTATTCGAAGAAGACGCCGTGGTGGCGAGCGGCTTGCTCGAGCTGACGCTCACGAGTCGCAACAAGGGCAAGCCTGACGAGATCCCGATGGCTGGATTTCCCCACCACGCTGCCCACAGCTACGTGGCCAAGCTGCTGGAGCTTGGGCACAAGGTGGCCATCTGCGAGCAGATGGTGGACCCCGCCACCGTCAAAGGGATCGTGCCTCGCGAGGTGATCCGGGTGCTGACGCCCGGCACCGTCACCGATCGGGACCAGCTCGAGGCGGGGCGCAACAACTGGCTCGCGGCGCTCGAGGTGACGGGCGAGGAGGTAGGCATCGCGCTGCTCGACCTGTCGACCGCCGAGCTCGTGGCCGCACAGGTGAAGGATCTCACGGCGGTGCTGAGCGAGCTCTCCCGTGCCTTTCCCAGCGAGGTCGTGCTCGGCTTCGCCGAAGGCCTGAGCGAGGATGAGCGCGCGGTAGCTCGGGCAGCGCTGAAGGAGGTGGTGTCCAGGGTTGCTTTCCGAGAGGATCAGCCACTGCCGGGCGATGGTGTCCAGGCGGCCCTGGGGCGCCTCGCGAGCGACGCCGAGCGCCTCGGCCCACTGGCGGCGCTGGCGGCCGCGCGAGCCTTGCGATTCGCCGCCGCCTGCAACCCGCTCACCGCCTTGCCGGTGCGCCGGGTTGGCAGCTGGGATCCCCGGAGCCACCTGGTGATTGATCCGACGGCCCAGCGTCACCTCGAGCTGGTGGCATCGATGAGCGGGGAGAAGCAGACCAGCCTGCTTCACGTGATTGACCACACGAAGACTCCCGGCGGCGCGCGGCTGCTGCGTCGACGCTTGTTGGCGCCGCTGCTCGGCGTCGAACGCATTCGCAGGCGCCTGGATCAGGTCGAGCTCTTCGTGGTGCATGCAGCGCTGCGCAGTGAGCTGACCGGTTTGCTCGGGGGCGTCGGTGATCTGGAGCGCCTGGCGACGCGGGCGGAGCTCGGTGAGGCGAACCCGAGGGATCTTGGCGCGCTGAGGGATGGACTCACGGCGGCGGCGGGGGTCGTGGAGCTGCTCAGCGGGCAACGGGACCAGAGCGTGCTCGAGGCGCTGGGCCTGACTGGAGAAGGCGCCGCCGTCGATTGCGTAGGCGAGCTGTGCTCCGAGCTGACGAGCGCTCTGGTGGAGCGGCCTCCAGCGTTGCCGAAGGATGGCGGCGTATTCTTGCCTACGTACGACGTAGAACTGGCCAAGCTGGATACCCTGCGGAAAACGGGCACCGAGAGCATCGTCGAGCTGGAGGCGCGCTTGCGCCAGGAGCTCGACCTGCCGAAGCTCAAGATCCGCTACACCCGAGTCTTCGGTTGGTACGTGGAGGTGGGGCGCTCCCAGGCCAAGAAGGTGCCGGAAGACTGGCGGCGCAAGCAAACCGTTGCGAGCGGCGAGCGCTACACCTTGCCCGAACTCGACGACCTCTCGGAGGCCATTGGGAGCGCAGAGGACCGCCATCGTGAGCGCGAGCTGGAGCTGATCAAGCAGCTGGTACAGCAAGCCGCGGAGGCGGCCACGCGCATCAAGCTGCTGGCCGGTCGGGTCTCGCGCTGGGACGTATCTGCGAGCCTGGCGGAGCTGGCGCATCGACATGACTATTGCCGCCCGGAAATAGATGACAGCAGGCGGCTCGTGCTCGAAGACGCGCGTCACCCCGTGGTGGAGCGCCTGGCCGCGCTCGGGCGCTTCGTACCCAACGATCTCGACCTGGACGCAGAGGCCGAACGGCTGTGGATCGTCACGGGGCCGAACATGGCGGGCAAGAGCACGTTGCTCAGGCAGGTCGCTCTGATCACGATCCTGGCGCAGATGGGGTCGTTCGTTCCCGCCAAGCGCGCGTGCGTGGGCGTGGTCGACCGGGTGCTCTCTCGGGTGGGGGCGAGCGACAACTTGGCTCGAGGCGAGAGCACGTTCATGGTGGAGATGCGGGAGACAGCGGAGATCCTCCGCTCCGCGACCGATCGCAGCCTCGTGATCCTGGACGAGATCGGGCGCGGTACCTCGACCTTCGACGGGCTCGCGATTGCCTGGGCCGTGGCCGAGCATCTCGACGAGGCGATCGGTTGCCGTGCGCTGTTCGCCACCCACTATCACGAGCTCACGGAGCTCGGTCAAAGCAGCGCGCACGTGGCTAACCACAGCGTGAGCGCCCGAGAGCTGGACGGGGACATCGTGTTCTTGCATCGACTCGTGAGCGGAGCAGCGAGCCGCAGCTACGGCATTGCCGTAGCGAAGCTCGCTGGGATCCCCGAGGCGGTGCTGGCGCGGGCGCGAGGCCTGCTCGAGTCATTCGAGGGGACGCAGCGCGAGTCAGCGGACTCCGACGCGCCGCGACCAAAGAAGCATCGTGCGCGTCCCCAGCTCGATCTGTTCTCGGTGCCAGAGCCTGATGCTCGGGGCCACGAAGTGCTCGACACGTTGCGAAACGTGGACGTCGATCGCCTGACGCCGCTCGACGCGTTGAAGCTCTTGGCCCGGCTGAAGAAGAAGCTCTGACCCTGGCAACCGGCGCGCCTCACCCCACACCCGCGCATGTGCGACGGAGGCTCGGCGGGTGCGTGGGCTATTTCTTTCCGCGGGGTCTCGGGGGCCGGGGTGCTGGAGGGGTCGCGGTGCTTCCGTCTTCCGGCCACGGGTGACGCGGGTAGCGGCGGCTCAGCTGGCGGCGGAGCTCCGGGTAGGCTCGCTGCCAGAATCCCGCGAGGTCTCGGGTAACCTGGATGGCGCGACGATTGGGCGCCAGCAGATGCACGGTGAGCGGGATGCGCCCAGCGCCGATGCGCGGCGTCTCGGTGCTGCCAAAGAAATCTTGCAGGAACGACTGCACCCAGGGGCCGCTGCCGCCGGTGTAGTGGACCTGGGTCTTGCGCCCACCTTTCAGCGTGATCTCTGGCGGTGCATCTCGAAAGAGCGCTGCCACCAGTTCGGGCGGCAAGCGGCTCTGCGCCAGCTCGCCGATGTCCTGAGACTTGACCTCGCCGAGCTCGATTGATTCCCCAAGGCAAAGTTCGAGCAAGCTCTCTCGGGTATGGGGGGGAGAGAGAGCTGGGTCGGCTTGCAAGCACAGCTCGATGCGCGCTGCGAGTTCACCCAGGAGGTCTTTGGGGTCCAGCTCGTTCAGTCCGCGGGTCAGCACCCAGTCCTTGAGTACGCGCGTGGCCTCGGCGCTCGGCACCGCCGGAGCTCTGCGCTCGTCGATGCACACCGAGCCGTAGTACATGCGAGCGATGCGTTCGACTCTGCCAGTGTCCGGGTTGAAGACCAGCTCATCCCGATCGCTGAACAGGTCGGGGTAGGCTTCGAACAGCCAGTCTTCCTCGATGGCGCACGCCTGGGTTACCTCGGGCCCGCCTGTACCCCGCCGATCGGCGACCTCGAGCGCTAGCAGCAGAGGTGCTTCATGCACGACGCTCTGCTCGGAGAGGCGACCTTTTTGGCCGCTCATGAAGGTGAGCGCACGGTCAGCCCGCTCCCTGCGGCCTGGTGTGCTTTTCCTGGCGGCAACGCGATCGGGGAAGCCACTGAGCAGCGCTTGGCTCACGCGATCGTCCACTTGCTCGAGCGGGCAGGTGTCACCGGCGTGGCCGTGCCCTCCCAGGGCTCGCAGCAACTGCGCTTCGGCGCGGGCGACGCTCTTCAAAGACCCCAGGTTGAGCCCCAGGCTGCGAGCGCTCTGATGACTGAAGCGGTCGTCTCTGGCGAGCTGAAAGCGCTCCATGCGCTCCGCGACGTCGGACGCGCCGCTGGCGTCGACGACCCGCTGCGGGCCGCGGCCTGCCTCAGCGAGCGCGGACCGCGAGAGGATGTCGCGTTCGCTCAGCAGCGCCGCGGCGAGGGCACCGCTCGCCGGTACCTCGAGTTCTTCCGCGCGGATCAAGACACGCGCGAGCCGAGGGGGTAGCGGGAGCCGCTGCATGCGCCTGCCCAGCTCCGTAGCTTGGTCTCCGACCAGCGCTCCGAGCCACTCCAGCAGACGTCGCGCGTCGTGCAGCGCGGCTGGTGGAGGAGGGGACAACCAGCGCAGCTCGTCGACGTTCAGCCCCGCGCAGCCCAGCTCCAGGAGCAAGCTCGACAGATCGGCGCGGAGGATTTCCGGCGTCTCGAACGCTGGGCGTGTCCCGAGATCGCCGGATGTGTACAGGCGCTGCACCAGTCCGGGGGCGGTTCGACCCGCGCGGCCCGCGCGCTGGGTTGCGGAAGCGTTGCTGATTTTTTCGAGCTTGAGGCTCAGCAGCCCGGTCCACGGAGAGTGGCGCGCCACTCGCACCAGACCTGAGTCGATGACACCCGTCGTGCCGGGCACAGTCACCGATGACTCCGCGACGTTCGTGCTGAGCACGACCTTGCGCTGCTTGCTGTCTGCGACGGCTCGGTCCTGCTGCTTGAGGTCGAGGTCGCCGTGCAGGTCGCAGGTCACGAAGCCGGCTTCCTGCGCCAGCGGTTCGAGGGCGTCATGGCACGCGCGGATCTCGCGGGCCCCAGGCAGAAACACCAGCACGTGGCCCTCTGGACCTTTTCGAAGGTGGTGCCGCACGGCGCTCACCACCTGCTTGTCGAGGGGCCGGTCATCTACCGTGGCCTGGTGTATTATTTCTACAGGGAATATGCGTCCAGAGCTCCGCACCCGAGGGCAGGGGCCGCGCGCCGGATCGCTCAACAGCTCGGCGATGGGCTCCGCGTCGAGTGTCGCGCTCATGACCACCAGCTTGAAGTCAGGCCGCCGGAGACACTCCTCGCGCAGCAGGGCGAGCAAGAGATCGGTCTCCACGCTGCGCTCGTGTACCTCGTCGAGCACGACCGCCCCCAGCTGCAGCTCTCGCGCGCCGAACAACTCGCGCAGCAGCACCCCGGTCGTCGCGTAGACCAGGCGCGTTGCGGCGGTGATGCGCCGTTCGAAGCGTACCGCGTAGCCCACCGGGTCGCCGATTGGCTGATTGAGCTCCGAGGAGACACGGCTCGCCAGGAGCCGCGCCGCGAGGCGACGGGGCTCGCTCACCCAAACTTGCGAACCCTCCGGCACGTGCTCCAGCACGCTCAGGGGAACGCGAGTGCTCTTGCCCGCACCGGGGGGCGCCTCGATCACGACGCGCCCCGCTTCGCGCAGCCGCGTGCTGATCTCCGGCAGCACTTCGTCGATGGGTAGGGCTTGCATCCTGGGCCTCCCGCTGTACGTACACGAAGACGAAGTGATGAGCGATCCCCAGCAAACCAAGGGCCGGCGGGCCGCATTGTTCGACATGGATCGCACCCTGATCCGCAAGGACACCGCGTCGCTCTACATGCGTCACCAGCGGGATCGCGGCCACGTGCGCAAGCGCGATGCGCTGCGCGTGGCGTGGTGGCTCCTCCAGTACACCTTCGGCGTGGTGAACGCCGAGCGCGTGGCTGAGCAAGCCATGCAAGGCTTTGCGGGCCGACGGGAGGACTGGCTCGAGTCCACGATGCGTGAGGTCTACGACGAGTACGTCCGGCCGCTCATCACTGACGCCGGACGGCGAGCCGTGGAGCGGCATCAGGCCGCTGGAGACTGGGTAGCGATCGTCACCGGAGCGACGCCTTACGCCGCGCTTCCGCTAGCGGCGGAGCTGGGGATCGATCACGTGATCTGCACGCGCATCGAAGTCGCCGAGGGGCGCTTCACCGGCAAGGTGGTCAAGCCCATGTGTTACGGCCCGGGTAAGGTCACGCTCACGGAGCGCGAAGCAAAGCGTCAAGGGCTCAGCCTGGACGGCTCGGTGTTCTACTCGGATAGCATCACGGACTTGCCCTTGCTGGAGCGTGTGGCGACCCCGATCGTGGTCAACCCCGACTCACGCCTGCGCCGGGTGGCCAGGCGCCGCGGTTGGCGCATCGAGCGCTGGTGAGTCCCTGCAGCAGCGTGCATCACTCACTCGGTTCCAGGCGGGTGCGAGAGGGGGGGAGACGCGCTGCTGGCTGACTAGCGTAGCCGGATGGCGACGGTCAGCTTGACCACGCTCCTGAGCACGTTGGGCACCCGCTTGAACAGATTGATCGAGGGGGGGCGTTTCTCCATCACGCGCACCGGGACCTCCAAGACTCGGACCTTGGCGCGGTAGGCGCGGATCACGAACTCGCTGGCGAACACGTCCTTGTCAACCACGCAGGCGTCCACGAACTCGAGCAGTCTCTCTCGGCGAAAGGCCTTGAGCCCGTGGGTGTCGGTCCCTTTGAAGCCGAGCAGCACGCGCAGCAGCGAAGTGTAGACGATGCTCGCGGCGTGGCGCGCCCACGGGCGCTCGTCCTCCGCTCCGGCGATCAGCTTGGAGCCGATCACCATGTCGGCTTCATCTTCACGCAGCAAGCGCACCGCCCGTTGATGGAACTCCGTGTCGCACAGGTCGATCTCTTCGCACAGCACGAACGTGCCGCGCGCCGCCTGGATCCCTCGGCGCAGCGCCAGGCCGTAGTTCGGCTCCCCGGCGCTCAGGTAGCGCACCTCGGGGTACTTTTGGCTGAGCTCTTCGGCGATCTCGAGGGTGCGGTCTCTGGAGCCATTCTCCGCGAGGATCACCTCGTAGTTCCAGCCGAGGGGCTTGAGGCGCTCATGCAGGTCCACCACCGCGGCGTGCAGGATGGCCTCCTCATTGTAGACCGGGATGACTATGGAGACTTCGGGGTTCATGTGTGTTCGATGCACTCGCTGACGGCCCTTTCTCCGAACAGCAGAGCGTCTTCCATTGAGGAGTAGTTCCAATCTCCGTATCGCCCCGCGGAAACGATTCCTTGGCTCGCCAGGTAGGGGCGAATCACGTTCAGCGCGGCGTAGTAGTTGTGATCGAAGATCACGTAGGCGTGGTCGATGCGCCGAAGCCGCGCGAACGCAAGCGCCTCTGTGTTGGGCAGGAGCTGCAGCTCGACCAACCCTTGCGCGACTTCGGGTAGTAGCGACTCGAGGTCAGGCGCCTCTCGGCTCGCCAGCTCGACGTACAAGCACGAGGCGCCCGCCGGTGCCATCGCGGCGCTGAAGTTGGAATAGCAACCCACGCGGTAGAAGGGATAGCGAGCTTCCGGGACGTACACCCAATGCAGCGGCTTGCCGCTGGGCGCGCTGCTGGCGACGTCCAGGTAGTAAAGGTGGGTGCAGCGCAGCTGACCAGCGGCTGCGGCGACGTCGCTCGGCAACTCCAGCAAGGAGAGCAGCACGTCGAGGGGCGCCGTATTGATCAAGTGGCGATAGTGGAGCTCCCGGTCGCTCAGCACGAGCCTCTTGCCGGGGCCGTCAATGCGTAGGAGCTGCGTACCGAGTGAGAGTCGGTGTTCGCGACTGGAGGCCGGGAGCGCCTCGAGCATGCCCTGGGGAAGCGCTCCGATCCCACGCTCTGGGTAGACGAAGCGTGTGTTGTAGCCGAGCTCTCGGTCGTTCAGCCCCACGGCGCCGGCGACCACGTCCTCCAGCCTGGGCAGCGGGACGAAGCGCTGGCACCACTCTGCGGTGATCTCCTTGGGGTGCACTCCCCACAGCCGGCAGTTGTAGGGGATCATGAAGTGGTCGCTGATCCCGTCGCCGAAGTGCAAGCGACAGAAGTCTTCGAAGTTTGCTGGCTCTGGTTTATCTTTGCGGAAATGTGCTTGGATGAACCCGAGCAAGCAGTCGTTCGCGACCTCGGGGGGCAAGCCGAAGGTGTTTGCTTGATACGGGTAGCGCGTGTACACGCCGTGGGAGAACACCGCGCTGTGACGCTGGACCTCGACGTGTGGACCGATCCAGTCGAGCACTCTCGCGCGCATGCGAGGGTCGCGCAGGTGCAGCAGATGTCCCGTCCGGTCGAAGCGATAGCCGCCTTCTTCCACCGTGATCGCGTGACCGCCCACGTGAGGTAGTCGCTCTAGAAGTCGATAGTCTCGGCCGCTGGCTTCGAGCGCATGCGCAGCGGACAGACCCGTGAGACCCGCGCCAATGATGGCGACGTCGGTGCTCTGGCTCGGGGAGTCTTGAGGCATGCGAGGGCCGTGGAAGCTAGAAGAGGGGAACGCGTGTGTCCAGTTGCTCTCAGTGCGCGTCGGTCCAGCTCGGCCCGTGTCCCACTTCGACCACCAGCGGGACGTCGAGGGTGTAGACGTTTTCCATCGCGTCTTTGATCGCGGCGCTGGCTTCGGCGACCTCGGCCTCGGGCACCTCGAAGACGAGCTCGTCATGCACGGTGAGGATCATTCGCGCCCCGGGGGTCACGGGTTCCGACAGCGCGAGCATGGCCAGCTTGAGCAGATCTGCTGCCGTGCCCTGGATCGGTGTGTTCATCACGATCCGCTCCGCTGCGAAGCGCTTGGCACGGTTCGCGCTGTGCAGGTCCGGAACGAGGCGACGCCGCCCGAGTATCGTGCGCACGGAGCCCCCTGCGCGGGCGTGCTCCAGCGTCTCGTCCATGAAGGTCCTCACCCCCCGATAGCGGCGGAAGTACGCGGCGATGAAGGAGCTGGCTTCGGCCCGGCTGATCCCGAGGCTCTTCGCGAGCCCGCTGTCGCCCTGACCGTAGATGACCCCGAAGTTGACGGCTTTGGCGCGGCGTCGGAGCTCGGCGTCCACGTCCTCCTCGTCGACCTCGAAGATCTCCATCGCCGTGCGAGTGTGGATGTCCTGGCCCGAGTTGAAGGCTTCGATCAAGACCTCGTCACGGCTCAGGTGGGCGAGCACCCGGAGTTCGATCTGCGAGTAGTCGCCGCTCACCAGCTCGCAGCCTTCGGGAGCGATGAACGCGCTCCGGATACGCCTGCCCAGTTCCGTGCGGATTGGTATGTTCTGAAGGTTCGGGTCGGAGGAGCTGATCCGTCCGGTGGCTGCGACGGTCTGCCTCCAGCGGGTGTGGATGCGCCCGGTGTCCTTGTTGACCAGCATCGGCAGCGTGTCGATGTAGGTGCTCTTCAGCTTGGCCAGCTGGCGGTGCTCTAGGATCACGGCAGGGAGCGGGTGCTGCTCTGCGAGTGCGTCCAACGTCGCCGCGTCCGTCGAACGAGCGGTCTTGGTTCGCTTGATGGGCTTGAGCTTGAGTTCGTCGAAGAGCAGCGTCTCGAGCTGCCTGGGGGAGCCGACGTTGAACTCCTTGCCGGCGATCTCGTGGGCTTGCTTCTCCAATCTCCCGAGTTCCTTTTCGATCTCCTTGCCTTGCGCTTTGAGCTTCGGGATGTCGACGAGCACGCCGAGCCCCTCCATGTCACTCAGCACCGACGCGAGAGGCAACTCCAGCTCGTCGAGCACTTCCGTCATGCCCTCGTCGGCGATGCGAGGCCCCAGCCGATCCCAGAGCCGCAGAGTGAACGCAGCTGCGGGCCCTGCGTGCCCGGTGGCATCTCCGATGCCCACCTCGCCAAAGGGCACGAGCTCCTTTTGGCGGGGCTTCTTGGTCAGCGCTTCGAAGGCCACGAACGGCGCGTCGAACTCTCTGCTGATCACCGGAGCCAGCTCCGGTGGCGACTCGGGGTCGAGCAAGTAGCTCGCCAGGCTCACGTCGAAGGCGACGCCCATGAGCGTGTAGTCATGGCGCTTGAGCAACAGCTCGTCGCTACGGGTGCGGTGGCAGCTCTTCTTCACGCGGCTGTCCGCCAGCAGCGGGCCGAGGAGCTCCCGGACCAGGTCTGCCGGGATCTGGTCAGGAGCATCGAGCGCACGATGAGCGATCGGCACGTAGTAGCCCCGCGCGCCATCGACGGACACCCCGATGCCAACCAACGCGGTGTTGCTGGGGGCGTGTTCTGCGTCGCCCTGCACGTGGAGGCCGAAGCGTCCGGCCTTCTTGGCTTCGGCGACCAGCGCCTTGAGTTTCTCCGGGGAAACAATGCACTCGGCTTCGATCTGAAAGGACTCCTTCGGCTCGGGATCGACGGGGCCGTCACCCGACTGGGCCGCGGCGGCGTATTGCTCTTCCTGGTCCAGAGCGGACAGCTGGCGCGTGAAGCCGAGCTCCGTGTACAGCGCGCGCAGGGTTGCGAGATCCCTTCCGCCGTATCGCAGGTGCTCGCGATCGAACTGGATCTCGCAGTCGTCCTTGAGGGTCACCAGATCGCGACTGAGAAACGCCTGGTCCTTGTACTCGCTCAGGGTCTCCTTCAGCTTCTTGCGCTTGATCTCGGCGACGTGCTCGTAGATCCCTTCGAGGGTCTGATACTCGACCAGCAGGTCGCGAGCGGTCTTTGGACCAACGGACGGCACACCGGGGACGTTGTCCGAGGTGTCGCCCATCAACGCGAGCAGGTCGCGGAGCTGCTCGGGGCCCACCCCGAAGCGCTCCTGGACCTCAGGTAGACCGAACACCCGATTGCGCATCGTGTCCCAGAGCACCACGTCGGGCCCGACGAGCTGCATCAGGTCCTTGTCGGCGCTGACCACGACGACCTTCATCTTGCGCGAGCGGGCTTCTTTCACCGCGGTGGCGATCAGGTCGTCGGCTTCGACACCGTCTTCGATCAGGATCGGGATGTTGAACGCGGCGATCACCTCGCCGCAGCGCTGCATTTGTTGTTTCAGATCCTCGGGCGCGGGCGGACGGTTCGCCTTGTATTGTGGGTATATCTCGGTGCGGAAATTGCCCCGCTTGGCGTCCATGGCAACCGCGAGCATGGACGGACGGCATTGGCGAACCAGGCGCTCGAGCATGTTCACCGTGCCAAACACCGCGTGGGTCGGCTCGCCAGTGGGAGAAGTCAGTGGGGCGATGGCGTGGTACGATCGAAAGATGTAGCCACTGAGGTCGATGATGTAGAGAACCTCTGGATCACCCGCCTCGAACAGCCGCGTAGCCATGGCGGGTCGTGTACCGTGAAGTGCGCGGTCGCCCAAGGCCGTTCTCCCGTGGAGCGCGTTCTCCTGACAGTGGATTCGCGCAGCTTCCTGGGTCTCGAGGCATGGGAGGTTCGGTCCTCGTCCAAGTTGCGGGCCACGTCGCGCCCAAGTACCCTTGTCCCTTACCGTGGTGACCACTGAAACGCCTCCGACCGAGCTGGTTGCAGACAAGTACCGGCTGACGCGGCTCCTGGGGCGCGGTGGGATGGGCTCGGTCTGGGAAGGCGTTCATGCGTCGCTCGGTACTCGGGTGGCCGTGAAGTTCATCGAGGCCGAGCACGCGAGCAGCGTCGAGGCCCGCCAGCGCTTCGTCAACGAGGCCCACGCGGCAGCCAGGCTGAACAGCAAGCACGTGGTGCAGGTCTACGATCACGGGGTCGGTGAGAACGGCTGTCCCTACATCGTGATGGAGTTCCTCGACGGCGAGCCCCTGGATGCGCGCATCGAGCGGGAGCGAGTGCTCGCTCCGGAGCAGGTGGTCAGCATCGTCGTTCAGGTGTCGCGGGCGTTGGCCCGCGCCCACGAGCAGGGGATCGTCCATCGAGATCTGAAGCCGGAGAATATCTTCCTGGTCTGGGACGCTGACGATCAGCGCGACCTCGTGAAGGTGGTGGACTTCGGCATCGCCAAGTTCCTCGACAACGGAGCCCAGAACAGCGCATCCACGCGTACCGGCTCCGTCCTCGGGACGCCCTACTACATGAGTCCGGAGCAAGCCCGTGGTCTGCGTAGCGTCGACCAGCGCTCGGATTTGTGGAGCCTCGGAGTGATCGTCTACCGCTGCATCGTCGGTGACCTACCCTTCGTGGGCGAGGCCGTGGGCGACCTACTGGTGAAGATCTGTACGATTGACCCGCCCGTCCCCAGTAGCATCAATCCCGCACTTCCGCCGGGATTCGACGCGTGGGTAGCGCGGGCTTTGAATCGGGACCCCGCTGGGCGCTTTCAGTCAGCTGTCGAGCTGGCCAGCTCGCTGGGGGAGGCGTTGGGTCAGGCGGTGCTTTCTTCCGGCGAGGGCCTGGCGGTGCGGATGAGCACCCCGAGCCTCTCGGAGGTCAGCGGCGGTTTCCCCGCGCAAACGGTTACCGAGTTCACTCAGAACGCACCCGCTGTGGAACGGCCAAGGAACCGCTCGGTTCTGTTGGCGCTTGGAGTCGTCGTGGTGCTTGGGCTCGGTGGCCTCGGGGCATTCTTCATGAGCCGCTCGGTCGCGGCTCGCGGAGAGCCTCCGACGCTGGGTGAGCCGGCGGCTGACGTCGCTTCCGCTACCGCGCCAGCGGTCACGCCCGTTCCCGACGCGAGCGAGCAGCCCGGGCCCACCGGGAGCGCTGAAGCGGCCGCGAGCGGGTCCGTCGAGCCGGAGAAAGCTCCCGCCCCCGTCGCGGCTCCTCCCAGGCCGAAGGTGACCCACGCCGCAGCAGGGACGCGGGCGACTGCATCCAAGCCGCCACCAAAACCGACCGCACACCCTCCTGCCGTGAAGACGGCAGCACCCAAATCAACGGGCCGCGACATCGGCTACTGACCCCTGAAGGCACCCAGCGGGCCAGCGAACAGCATGGGGAGTCCAGAACTTCGGCTGAGCTTGACCCAGCTGGCCAAGCCCCGGTCTACTTCCTGCGATGGGGAATCGCTCTTCGAATCGGGGCTCGCGCACACTGCCTAGGCGCTGCACCGCTTTGCTTCTCTTGCTGCTGACGTTGAGCTTTGGGGCGACGGCGCTGGCCCAGAGCGCGGCGGACAAGGCCACCGCCCGCAGCCTGGCCAACGCGGGCATCGAAGACTACGAGGCGAAGAAGTACGCCGACGCGCTCGACAAGGTCTCCCGTGCTCAGGCCCTGTTCGACGCTCCGATCCACTTGCTCTACATCGCCCGCTCCCAGGAGAAGCTCGGGAGCCTCGTGGAGGCCGCCGAGACGTACCGCAAGCTCGAGCGCGTGAAGCTCGACGCGTCGGCGCCAACGGCGTTCGTCAAGGCGCAGGCGGATGGGCAACGAGAACTCTCGGCTCTGCTGCCGCGGTTGCCGAGTCTGCGCATCTCGATCACGCCGAGTGGCGTCGAGGGCCTGGTGCTCAAGCTCGACGGGAGCGAGCTGTCGAGCGCAGTGATTGGCGTGGACCGCCCTTCGAACCCCGGGGAGCGCGTGATTCGGGTCACCGCGCCGGGGTACAAAGACGAAGAGCGCACGGTCGAGCTCGTCGAGCGCCAGAAGCTCGACGTGAGTATCGAGCTAGTCCGCGACGGCACCCCCCTCGGGACGCCGAGCGCAGGCACCAAGAGTACTTCCGGTGACGGCGACTCGAAGGCGCCCGAGCCTCCCCCCATGGGGCACGTCGCTGGCCCCGATCCTCGCGGCTTCTACGTGGGGCTGCATTTGGGGGGCATGGTGCCCACGGGAGATATCGGGAAGCACCCGAGCGACGAGTCCTCGATCCCGATCAGCGACCAGTTCCAGCCGGGAGGCGGTGGAGAGCTGCGCGGAGGCTATCGCTTCGCTCGTTACTTCACGCCGTTCCTCACCCTCGAGGCCTACAACCTCAAGGCCGGAACGCTGTTCAATGAGGTCGTCACCAGCCCCAACACCCAGGTCGAGACCACGGCCTACGCAACGGGCGCTGGCATTGGCCTGATGGTCGGCACTGAACCCGGCGAGTTCGGCTTCTATGGCGAGGTGGTGCTGCTGCTCCACCAGATGACAGCGAACATGACGGTGACCCAGGACAGCGACGAGTGCTCCAACTCGATGAACTACTCGGGGACCGGCTTCAGGCTCGGAGGGGGGATGCAAATCCCGATCGCGAGTCAGTTCCGGGTCGAACCCTTCCTGAGCTTCACGTTGAGCCGGTTTGACACCGTCACCGCGGAGCGCGACGAGCGTTGCGACGTCCCGTCGGTGATCGGAGGAGCCGATGGGCTGAGCTCCGGAGAGACCGAGGAGGACCTGCCAGCCTTCGGAAGCAAGCTGGTGGACGATGACCGCTACGACCTCCAGGATGACGAAAAATCCCTGCACATCTTGCTGGTGGTCGGCGTCGGCATCGCCTTTGCGCAGTTCTAGGCGCTCGCGTCGGGCCGGTGAGGCGTAGCTGAGCAGCGGCGGACCTCACCCCCAACCCGTGGGCGATCCCAAACGCGCGTTCGGGATTTGGGGGGGGAGGAGCATCGCCTTGTTTCCGTGCGGCTCTATATCCGCTTCGGTATGTTTCGGCTGAGGTGCCGATCGTAAGTCGTATCGGTGTCGACCCCGCCGCGCAACTTACTGAAATGACACGTGGATCCTCGTGGCGACAGCTTCATGCAAAGAATTACATTGTAATGACAATTGGCCTGGAGCGGGATGGTAGTCGAGCGATCACGCTCCATGGTTACCGTCTTCGTCGTTCTGTATTTCACGATCTTGTTGCTGCTCTGCACCTACGGGTTGCACCGCCTCCACCTCGTCCTCAGCTGCTGGCGTCACCGCCGCCGGATCGAGGCAGTTGGCGACGTTGCGCCTCTGAGTGACGGCGAGCTCCCTCGAGTGACGGTCCAGCTGCCGCTCTACAACGAGGCGACGGTGGTCGAGCGACTGCTCGATGCCGTGGCGCAGATGGACTACCCCCACGACCGTCTCGAGATCCAGGTACTGGACGACTCCAGCGACGAGACGCGGGGGATCGCGGAAAAGAAGGTAGCGAAGCTGGCCGAGAGCGGGCTCGACATCTCTTACATCCGCCGCCCTGATCGTCATGGTTACAAGGCGGGTGCGCTGGACTTCGGTCTGGCGCGGGCCAAGGGCGAGCTGATTGCGATCTTCGACGCGGACTTCGTGCCGCAGCCTGGCTTCCTGCGGGACGTGGCTCCCCACTTCCAGAGCCCCGAGGTCGCCATGGTGCAGACTCGCTGGGGTCACATGAACCGCCATCAGAACCTGTTGACCAGTGTGCAAGCGCTGATGCTCGACGGGCATCACATGGTGGAGAACCGCGCTCGCTACGGCGCGAACTGCTACTTCAACTTCTCCGGTACGGGCGGGATCTGGCGCGCCGCAGCGATCCACGAGGCTGGGGGTTGGGAGCACGACACCCTCACCGAGGATCTGGATCTCTCGTATCGCGCTCAGCTCAAGGGTTGGCGCTTCGTGTATCGCCCCGATGTGCTCACGCCGGCCGAGCTGCCCGAAGATCTGTCGGCGTTCCGCGCACAGCAGTATCGCTGGGCGAAGGGCACCGTGCAGACCGCCCGGAAGCTCTTGGGCCGAGTGATGCGAGCCGACATGAGTCGCTCCCAGCGCCTGGAGGCGTTCTTCCACCTGACGCCTCACTTCGCCTATCCGCTGATGCTTCTGCTGAGCATCCTGATCCTTCCGGCGCTGATCCTCATGCCCGCCGTGGACATCGGCACGATGTTCGTCGTCGACCTGCCCCTGTGCTTTGGTGCGACCGGATCCCTGGCGACGTTCTATTGCCTCGCGGAGCGCGCTCAAGGTCGCTCGGTGTTCGGCGCGCTCAAGCGACTTCCTGCGCTGATTGCGCTCGGAGCCGGCTTGAGCCCACACCTCACCCGCGCGGTGGTAGACGGTCTGCGCAGCATGAGCGGCGAGTTCATCCGTACCCCGAAGCGTGGGAGCCAGCTGGGGCGCTACCGTCAGGCTGCCCAGCTTCCCTTCGTGGAAATCGGTCTCACGCTGCTCAGCAGCGCAAGCGTGGTGGCCTCCGTCGAGACGGGGCACTGGTTCGCGACGCCGTTCACGTTGTTGTTTGCGCTGGGCTACGGCTACGTCGCCTGGACCGTGACGACGGAGCAGCTGGCGCCTCGCGCGACCAAGAGCAGCGAGCCCGAGCGGCTCCCCCGAGCCGCCTGACGGCTGGGTGATCGCGGGAGAAGCGCTGTTCTTCCCCAAGACAAACGCGGGTGTGGCTCCCTTCTGGGGGTCGCGCCCGCCTTGCTTTGGGCGCCCTGCGAGCCCGATCTGAGGCAACCTGACACAGGCGAGCTAACGCTCGCTCGCGGCGTTCTCTGTAGCGGCCCCTAGCCCGGCAGCCGTAGCCTCCCGTTACCTATGGACTTTTTGGCGTCCCACGCTAGGCTATACGAGACCTTGGTTGCGGCGCGTGACTGGGGGGAGATGTCTCCACGAAGCGGTGCTCGTTACGCGGGGGACGAGTGGTCGAGCTGGGGGTTCGAACATGACGAAGGCTGACATCGTAAACGCCGTCTACACCGACGCCGGGGGAGGTTACTCGAAGAAGGAGTCTGCGGACCTCGTAGACGACGTGTTCGAGACCATGAAGGAGACCTTGGCGCGCGGCGAAAAGATCAAGATATCGGGGTTTGGCAACTTCGTGCTGCGCGACAAACGCCAGCGCCAAGGCCGCAACCCGCAGACCGGTGAGCCCATCGTCATCACCGAACGCCGAGTGCTCAACTTCAAGGCAAGCCAGCTGCTCAAGCAGGCGCTGAACGCTGATTTGAGCGAAGAGGATCTGCGTTCGGATCCTGGAGCGGCGTCGGATCCTGACGCATCGAGCCCGAGCAACCCGAACCAGTCTCCGTCGCTGGCTGCGGACCAAGGCGAATGAGTTCGCTCCTGCCCTGAGACGCCCGCTCTGAGACGCCCGCTCTGAGCGCTCCCGCTTT
>JAUILJ010000892.1 GCA_030433055.1 Polyangia bacterium | reverse complement strand
CGAGTGGTACGTCACTTGGTCGCCACCCCTAAATCCTCCCGGAAACGGGCAGTCGGTGGCCACCGTGCCGCCGCTTCCGCCCGGGGAAGTGCCCCCGTTGCCGGAGCCACCCACGTCAGCGCCGCCAGCACCACCAGCGCCGCCCGCTTCGCGCCCGCCCACGCCAGAGCCGCCGCTCCCACCATCACCTCCAGACGCTCCAGAGCCAGATGAGCCGCCCTGGTTGCTGGACGACGTGAACTCACTGCCACCGCAGGCCGCGAGCGAAACGCAGGAAGCCGTAAGCAAGAAAAGCCAACGCATGGCTTGAAACTACCACCACCCCCGGTCCGAGGCACGCAAGCGATTCTTCTCCTGCGGCAAACTTCCCCGAACGGGCATAGAAGCAAGGCGGCTTTCGACTTCCCAGGGAACTTGGTCGAGCAGCCAATGTCGAAGCCCCCCACGATGCTGCGTACATTTCCAAGGGGCTTGGTCTGGGGGTTAGGGTGCGTCGCCGTCTTGCTGTCGGCACCTTCGGTCGCCGCGGACGAGATGCAGGGCATGCGCTCGGAGGCACTGGTCGAGCAAGATCACTTCGTTTCCGTGACGTTGGATCGCGGCTCGGCGAAGCTGGTCGTGCAGCGCAGCGTTTTCAATGGCGGTGAGCGCCACGACCAAGCCACGTTCTGGATCGACGTGCCGCATCAGTCGGTCGCGACTGGCCTGCGGACACTCGGCTCGCTCAAGGGCAAACCCCACTGGTTCGATGGTGAGCTGATGGAGGCAGAAGCCGCAGCCGCCAAGTATCAGGAGCTCACCGGGGTCGGCGGCTATTACCCTAAGGATCCAGCGTTGCTGTCTTGGCGTAGTCAGGACCTGCTCGCGCTGCAGGTCTTTCCCTGTCCACCTGGTGAGGTGAAGCAGGTCGAGTACACGCTGCAGCTGCCGCTCGAGTACGCCGATGGTCGCTATCGCGTCGAACTACCGAGCCTCGGCACGAAGGAGCTACCGGCGCGGATCGAGATCAAGCCGGCGCACGCTGGGGACGAGCTGCTGTTGAACGGCATGCACTGGCAGAAGGGGCGGCGCTATCAGCTGCCACGCAGTGCCGTGACCACCCTCGAGCTGATCCCGAAGAAGCCGCCGCGCATCAGCGGCGAGTTCGGGCAACACGTCTTCGCCAAGCAGCGTGTGCTCACCCATTTCGAGTTCCGATTGGCACCGAAGCTCTCCAAGGCCCCCAAGCAGGCGAACGTCGTGCTCCTGATCGACGCTTCGAAGTCGATGGGCCCGCGCGCCGAGGGGGCGAGCGACGCTGCGCATGCGTACCTGAGCTATCTCGACGACGCCCAGGTTCAGATCGTCTACTTCAACCGCCAGGCGGAGAAGCGCTTCAAGACCTGGGTGAGCTCCGAGCGCGCTCGCGCCGACCTCAGCGTGTACACCCCCGCGCCGGCGAACGGATCGGAGCTTGGCAGCGCGCTGGAGGAAGCCGACGGCCTGCTGGCAGATCGCAAGGGCCCAAAGCGGGTCGTCTTGTTCACTGACACGCTCACCCGCAGCAACCTGACGCCCGGCAAGCTCAAGGGTCGCTTGAAGCGGAGCCGGGCGCTGTTGCACGTCGTCGACGTGGCCGCTGGGCAGTCGACGCTCCGGCGCGACGACACTCATGCGCTCACACCCGTCGCTGCGGCGACTGGCGGCGTGATGTGGCACGGCGCGTTCGACGACAGCGCCGAGTCGAAGCTCAACGTCGAGGAGCTGGTGCGTCCGATCCGACTACACAATCCCAAGCTCACCGCGCCCGGTGTGCCCAAGGACGTACTGCCGACGCCGGAGGAGCTATGGGAAGGCGACGCCGTTCGCCTGACGGAGCTCGTGTCGATTCCGAGCGGATTCGTGCGCCTGGAGGGCAAGCTGTGGCAGAAGTCGCTCGAGCGCACGCTCTCCCCTGACCCGGCGGAGAGCAAGCGCTGGGCTGCGCTGGTGTTCGGCCAGGACATCTACACCGACCTCTCCGAACCGGAGATGATGACCCTGGCGACGTTCGGCGGCGCGGTGAGCCCCGTCACCAGCTACCTCGCCATCGAGCCAGGCGTGCGTCCGTCGACCGAGGGCATCGAATGGGGGCTGAGCGGAACGGGTATGGGCGGTGGTGGTTCCTCGCACGGCATTTCCGTGCGCGGCGGTGCGGTGGCACGTTCCTTCGACGAGGCGGGCTGGCTCACCAAAGCGCTCACCCCCGCGCTTTCCCGCTGCAGTGTGCAGCGAGCCACGCTGCGTCTCGAGTCCACCCTCGACGAGCTGGTCGACGTGGACTCCCTCAGCGTCATCGTGAGCGGAAAGGCCAAGCCCAGCGTCGCGCGGCGGTGCCTCGAGAACGCCGCCTGGGCACTGGACCTCCCCGGAGACTTCCGCAGCCTGCGGCGGACTCATCGCGTGACGCTCACGCGCTGACGGGGCGGCGTAGCGCAGCGGGCAGACGCCTAGCGCCCGAAGACGATGCGCTCGCTGTTGAGCAAGCGCGCCCCCAAGCCGAGGCACAGCAGAGACAGCCCGACGGTAACCAGCGCCGCCGCCGAGACCCCGAGCACCCCGGGAGGGCTGCCTGCCATTATATCCGTGAGGAATTGAGTCTGGGCTAGCACCGGTACTCCCCACATCCACGCCTGCGTATCCACGGGCGACAAGCTGAGCAACAAGCCCGGCAACATGGGCAGGAACAGCACCAGCGAGAGGTACGTCTGCGCCTCCTTGTAAGAGCGCGCGAAGGTGGCGATGAGCATCTGCAGCGCGCTGGCCAGCGTGCATAGCGGCACCAGCACCAGCCACATACGCAGGCCCTGAACCAGGCTGATGGAGAAATGCAGCCCCAGCTTGGGTAGGTCGACCTGACTCATCGCGAGCAGGCTGGTCAGCAGCGTGAGGCTGCAGCTCACGAGCCCGAACAGCGACGCCGCCAGCCACTTGCCCCCCGACAACCCGAAGCGAGACACCGGATTGATCAACAGCGGCTCGAGGGAGCCACGTTCGCGCTCGCCCGCGGTGGTGTCGATGGCGACCTGCATGCTGCCAATGAAGCAGGCCATCAGCGCGAGCATTGGAATCAAGCTCAGCAACCGCGCTGTGAGCTTGCTCGGTGTGCTCGTGTCGTGTTCTTCCACGCGGATTGGCAGGAGCAGGTCGGGGCTCACACCGCGCGCGATCAGGCGCAGCGCGCCGACGCGCTGAGAATAGCCAAGGATTGCGCGCTGCGCGCTGCGCGCTGTGCGCCGTGACTCCGATCGGCTGTCGTCGAAGTAGAGCTGCAAGGGCGTAGGCAGGCCTCGCTCGTACCGCTCCGAATAGTCTTTCGGGATGACCAAGATGGCTTCGGCGCGGGCCTGTTCGATGGCAGCTCGGGGATCGGGGGTGAGGTCCGGCGCAGCTGCCTCGGCGTCGATACCCTGAGTCCCCAGGTGCTCGATCAGGCCGGGTGCCGCTTCGATGCCAATGACAGGCAACCTGGTGCGCGCCGTGGGCGCCTCGCGCTCGATCAGTGTCTGGAACATCACCGAGAAG
>JAUILJ010000891.1 GCA_030433055.1 Polyangia bacterium | reverse complement strand
CAAGCGTTGGGTTGGCCGCGCTCTACAATTTGCTGGACCGGCCGCTGGAGGCGGTCGAATTGCTGCTTTCGCGTCGGTTCCATCCTTGGGAGGGTGGCGAGGGTGCTGTGTTACGACAATTCACGACAGCGTACCTCTTGCTCGGTCAGCGCGCACTCCACCCCGCAGTCGTACGTTTCGGCAGAGCAACGCGGGAGCGTGGCCAGAGGCAGCGGCTCCCGAGGCTCTGCGCAGGCCCCAGTGGGGAGCGGGTCGGGGTCTTTGTCCGGGGGCGGAGGGGGCTCGAACCCGCCGGACTCGCTCTCGGCGTTGCACTCGAGCCAGGCCAGAAATGCCTGACGATCTGCCTCGGGAAGACCACCCGCTGGTGGCATGTCACGAGCCTCGCGCAGACGAAGCTCGATGCGGTCGCTCCAGTAGAGCACATCGGCGAGCGTATCCAGGTTCACGTCTTCGGGAGCCTCTTGGCGGTCGTCGTCGCCCAGTGAGCTCGAGTGGCAGCCAGTACACCAGTTGAGCAGGAAGGGGCCTGCGAAGCTCTGATAGGTCAGATCCTCGGAGGTCTTGCAGACACTGGCGCGGGAGCTGCCCGTGTCGTCCGTCGACGAGCTGCACGCCGTGGCAACCCAGAGCAAGATCCCCGAGGCAATGACCGCCGCGCGGCTACGCGAGGAGGGCATGGAACGGCTCCACTCCTGGGAAGTGACTCTGGCCATCCACGCCGACCAGCTCGAGCACCGCCGAGAGCAGGTTCGCCGTCTGCAGCTGCAGCCCGTCGGCGGCGGCCTCGCCCGTCGCCAGGTCGATGGACAGCGCGTTGAGCTCCCCGTCGGTGGCGCCCAGCACCCGGCCCCCTGGGGCGCTGCCTCCGAAGACCATCGCGCTGGTGACCGGCCAGTGGTCCTTGCCCTCGCTCTCGTTGAGCTTGGGTGTGCGTCCCATCTCGCTCATCACCACCACCAGGGTCTGCTCGAGCAGCTGCTTCTTCTCCAGGGTGTCTGCCAGGTCCGTGAGCCCGGCGAACAGGCCGTTGAACAGCTCGCTCTGCTGCTGGTTGCCCTGGTGGGTGTCCCAGTTCTGCGTCTCCATGAGCACCGAACGACACAGGCCGCCCTCGAGCGCGCTCGTCCCGACCTGGATCTGGACCTTGAGGTCCGGCGTGTAGTCTTGATCGCCAAAGCCTCCCGTTTCCCTGGAGAACTGACGCAGCAGGTCCTGCCGCTGCAGTGAGCTGAAGAAGGCTTCCAGCTGACGCCGGTTGGCGCCGTGCTGGCCCCGGATGGCCTGCATGCGGCTCGCGCGCGCCTCGAGGTAAGCGCGCACGCGTTGGTCGTCGCCGGCGGTGGGTACGACCGCAGGCTCCCCTTGAAGCAGGCTGTTCTCTGGCTCGAGCAGGGCGCTGATCTGGTTGGTCGTTCCGGCGCGCGCGGTGATGGAAGCCAGCGGCCCCGACAGCGCGCTGTTGCCGAGCACCAGGTAGGGCACGGGCAGATCGCGCCCAAGCTCGTAGGCAGCGAGCGCCGCGAAATCAGGGTGCGAGTCCGAGGGCGTCCCGGTGAGCACCCGCTTCATGCAATCCGAGTGGACGAACGAGCGCACCTGCACGCCGTTCACGATCGTGCAGAGCGGAGCGTAGCGTTCGAAGAAGCGCGCGACATCGGGCCGCTCCGGCGCGGTGAGCACCTGGAGATCCCCATAGCGAGTGACGTCCCCCGAGGGCGCGTCGATCACGCTGCTCCCAGGCTTGGGATCGAGGGCATACGTCGGATCCCAGCCGCCGTTGTTGAGTACGACGATCAGGTTCTTGGGGCCGCTCCTCGCGCGGGCCTCGCCCCCGACGAAGGGCAGCGCAGCCCCTGCCAGCAGCAAGCCGGAGGCACTCAAGAAGCGACGGCGATCGAGTGAAAACATGGCGACCTCGAGTCAGTAGAACAGCAAGCGAGCGTCTTGCAGCATGGCGAAGATCAGGACCTTGAAACCCCGACGGTTGCTCTGGATATCGCCCCGGCTCGCGGAGAACAGCGCGTAGCTCTCGTCTACCTGTGGCGAGTGAGCCTCGACTAATTCCCCGAGGATCCGTGCATGCAGGTCGGCGATCTGGGTGCGGAGCAGCTCCTCGGATTGCTCTTGCTCGGCGACGTGCAGGAGCTTGGCCGAGCTTGGGTAGCGGAGGTCCTGCTCGACGACGTACTCGGCGGCGTGGGCCGCCAGGTTACGCACGACCAGGCTCGCCGTCGCGGTCAGCTCGTGAGCGGGAAGCGTGACGTTGACCGAGTCGATGCCCCCAGCCAGCACCTCGTAGCCAAACAAGCTGTCCCGCATCAGGTCGATGCGCCCGATGGTTCCCCAGCCCAGATCCGCATCAACCCGGGCCTCCCAGCGGTAGCCGGTCAGATCCTCGATGGCGTTGGCGAGCTGCCAGGGTCGCGCCTTGAACAGGTGACGATCCTCCGACGACTCTGCTCCGTCCTCGGCTACGAGGTCCGTGAAGCCGGCGTCGTCGCCTCCCGCGACGTGAGAGACCTGGAAGTCTTCGTCCAACACGATCGCTCGCGTGAGGTCCTTCGCGCTCCAGCGGCTCGTCAACACTCGCTGGAGGTCGGTGATGCGATCCTGGGGCACGTCCCCCAGCGGGATCTGGTGGAAGTAGGCGTAGAAGCGCCGAGCAGCGCACGCAGAGAAGCGCGGGTCCGCAGCTATCATCTCGCCCAGGTGCCGGAGCCCGTTGCCCGGGAACCCGAAGTACCCTTGCTCCCGCACGGAAAAGATGCTCTGCAGGCCCGGTGTGTAGAAGGCGACCGGATACGCTTCCTGATCCGAGGGCACATAGACCGGCGAGTACACGCTGAAGAAGCTCGCGAGCGGATCCAGCGTCTGGTGACAGCCCGCGCAGCCCGTGTTCTTCTGGACGGCGTTCGCGACCTCCTCCGGGTCGGCGAGGTTGATCGTCGCGTCGACCTCGAGCGAGCGCGAGATGAAGTCATAGCAGAGCAACGCGCGGCTGATGGCGTTGGCGCGCCCGCGGTTCTTGTTGGAGAAGGTCGTCGAGTGCCGGGTGAACAGCATCGAGTCACTCAGCAGGCCCGCGTGCTCCCGGCCGTCGGTGTAGTGCGCGACCTGCCAACCAGGCCCGTCGCTCTCCCGCTCGAGGCCCCAGACCTTGGCCACGTATGGATCGGCCAGCGTGTATTTCGCGGTCAGGATCTGGGTGTAGGGCCGATCCTGAGTGACCACGAACTCCACCAGGCGCAGCGGGGCCTCGGTCACGCTGACGTTGAGCGGCTGGACCTCGGCGCCCTCGAGTTCGCCTCGAGCGGCGAATCCCGCGGGAAACAACGAAGCCGCCACCCGCGTATCCAGCGCTTCGTTGTGCAGATCCCGGATGGCTTCACCAAAGCCCGGTGAACGCATGTAGTCGTCCACCAGATGCTCGATCTCCGCGGGATCTCTGGCGACGGCGCGCAGCTCGTCGGCGCTGGGACGTTGACCTCGGAGCGCCATCGAGATGCGCACCAGGCGATCGGTCGCCGAGAGATCGACGGCGAC
>JAUILJ010000890.1 GCA_030433055.1 Polyangia bacterium | reverse complement strand
CGAGGACAAGGACGGATATCAGGACAAGGACGGGTGCCCTGATCCGGACAACGACCAGGATGGCATCGCCGACGTCAAGGACGAGTGCCCGCTGGAGCCAGAGACGCTCAACGGCAAGGACGACGAAGACGGTTGCCCGGACCTGGTGCGTGTCGCCCAAGGGCAGATCCAGACGCTGGAGCCCATCTTCTTCGAGTACAACAGCGCGCGCATCCAGAAGCGCAGCGAGGCGCTGCTGGAGGAGATGGCGAGCGTGATCAAGCGCCGTGCAGATCTCGGTCGGATCAGCATCGAAGGTCACACGGATTCCCGCGGCTCCGATCGCTACAACCAGGAGCTGTCCTCGTCACGTGCAAAATCCGTGAGGCAATTCTTGCAGGACCACGGGGTCGACCCCGAGCGCCTGGCCAGCCACGGCTACGGTGAATCTCGACCCATCGATGACAACGGCACGGTGGAAGGTCGCGCTCGCAACCGCCGCGTGGAGTTCCGCTTCGAGCCGACTTCGAGTGAGCTAGCCCAGGCAGGAGGTGTGAAATGAACCACGAAGACTCGAGCGCGAGCTCGCTACCTCGAGATCTGGTCGATCGGGCCCTCGCCGACTCGATGCCCGAGACTCGGAAGATGCGCCTTCCGGCTCACGGTATGCTGGGTGTCCCCGAGCAGATCGGCAACTACACGATCTTGGTGCGCATCGGGCATGGCGGGATGGCCAACGTCTACCTCGCGCGGCAGTGGGGGCCCAACGGCTTCGCGCGCAACGTGGCGCTGAAGCTGCTCTCGCCGAAGCGCCAAGCGGAGCCAGCGTACGAGCGGATGTTTCGCGACGAGGCGCGGCTCGGCGCGCTCATCGAGCACCCGAACGTGTGTCGTGTGCTCGACTTCGGAGAGGCTTCTGGGCAGCAGTACATCGCCCTCGAGTACCTCGTGGGTGAGACGTTCGCGAAGCTGATGGCGCAGCTGGCGCACCACAAGGAGTGGCTGCACAGCACGCGCTACTTCGCGGTGATCGCTCGCATGATCGCCCAGTGTTGCGACGGCTTGCACGCGGCGCACCAGGCGTTGGATGCTCAGGGACGCGCGCTACACGTGGTGCACAGGGATGTCAGCCCCCACAACCTGTTCGCGCTGTATGACGGCAGCTGCCGAGTCGTAGACTTCGGAGTCGCTCGCTACGATCTGCGGGAGTACGCGACCACGGTCAAGATGCTGCGCGGCAGGGTGGCGTACATGTCACCCGAGCACATCACCGGGCAGGAGGTCGATTGCCGCTCCGACGTTTGGTCGATGGGGGTCGTGCTGTGGGAGATGCTGACGGGCGAGCGATTGTTCCGAAGGGAAACAGAAATCGACGTGATGCGTGCGGTGGCGCTGAAGCCGGTTCCGCATCCTCGGCGTCGCAACGAGCACGCGCCGCACGGGCTCTCACGGATCGCGCTCTGCGCTCTGAATCGGGACCCTGACGCCCGCTACCAGTCGGCAGCGGCTCTGGCCGCCGAGCTCGAGGCCTACGCGGCCAGCACGGGGGTCGCGACACACTCTTCCGCGGTGCGCGGCTTCTTGATGGATGCCTTCCCTGAGGGCGAGCAGCACAAGCTCGAGCTTCTGGCCAGGTTCAAGGGCATTCAGAGCTCTGGAACGTTTCCCCGAGGTCTGGATGTGCAGACGGACGATCCAGCGACGTCGTCGCTGATCCCTGCACCCGGCGACACTGAGCCTGCCGGGGCTGAGCCTGGCGGGGATCTTACGAGGCGCGGTGAACCGCGAGAGCCGGAGTCCACGATCAGTGAGCCGCCCCCGACGTTGCCCGACCTGGAGCTCGACGAGGATGACGAACCCACCGCGGTGTTGATCTCGGCCCGCAGCGCGCCGCCGGGTCAACGTTCGGTGCCCCCGTTGCCGTTGGTTCGCCGCAAGCCGCGCAAGCGCAACACGGCGTTCTGGGTAGCCGCCTGCGCCTTGCCGCTGCTCAGTGGCTGGCTGGTCTACAGCGTGGTGAAGGCGGAGCGCACCCGACTGACTGAAGTTCAGTACCCAGCCGATGCGCCCGCCGTGGACCAAGGCATGCACTCCCTGCAGCTGCCGATCGTTCCCTCGGTCCGTCCGACATCGAGTCCGCCGAAGCCCAGCGTGGAGAGCGACCCCGAGTCGGCGCCAAGCGTGAAGTCAGCCAGAGTCAGGGTGCGTTCGAAGCCCAAGCTGCAGCCCAAGAAGACCACAGAGCCCAGCGCTAAGGCTGCAATTGTTGGAACTGGAGATTTGGTGGTCACGAGCTCGGAGCGGGGCGTGCCCGTCTACCGGAGCGGGAAGCTCCTTGGGGTAACGCCGCTGCGAGTTCGCTTGCCCCAGGGCGTACAGCACCTCGAGGCGCGCTACGCGGATGGACGTCGGGCGGACCTCTCGACTCAGATCCAACCTGGCGCGCTGTCCTTGCTCAGCCTGCCAGAGTAGCGGCGAGAGTCCCCGGGGGCTGGCGACCAACGCCAGCCCCTTGACACATTTTCAACGCGGAATCATCGCCCCGTGAGCATGGGATGAGTGCGCTCGTTTTGTGCATCGATTGAACACGGCCCGACGTCTCGACGGGCCGTTCCGCCTTGGTGTTTCGTTTTGCGACAGCGACCTGAAAGGGTGCTCACCTCGGCCTCGTGAAGGTGGCCGAATTGGCCAGTGGGTGGGTCATCGCTTTCTCGCGGAAATGACATGCGGCCCCGGATCTGGGGTGTATACACTTCAGCATTATGGGTGCCCTTGCGCAGCGAGAGAAGTTCGAACCGAGGTCGCAACTGGAGAGCCTCTCCCGGTTGCGCGCATCGGGTCAGCGCGCCGAAGTTGCAGGCTACGAGACCCTGTTCGAGCTCGGTCACGGTGGGATGGGCTCCACCTGGCTCGCCGTGACGCGAGACGCGACTGACTTCGAGCGCCTGGTCGTGATCAAGCGTTTGCGCGCGGAATTAAGCCGCGACAAGGACGCCATGGGGCGCTTCATGGCCGAGGCTCGCACGGCGGCCTGCGTGCACCACGCGAACGTCGTTGGCATCCATCAGGTTGGACGCGACGACAACGGCCCATTCCTGGTGCAGGACTACATCGAAGGCGCCACGCTGGAGCAGCTCCTCGACTGGAGCGCCATCTCCAAGCGTGCGCTCGACCTGGAGACCAGCCTGCGGATCGCGCTGGACGTGGCTCGCGGCCTGGCCGCGATCCACACCGCCGAAGACGCCCGTGGGAGACCCCTCGGTATCCTGCATCGTGATATTTCCTTGCAGAATATACTGATCGGTCGAGATGGGGTGACACGGATCGCGGACTTCGGTATCGCGAAGAGCGTGCTGGCGTCTGTCGCAACCGGGCGGCACGACATCCTGGGCAAGCTGCTCTACCTGCCTCCGGAGTACCTGCAACGGCAGGCCTGCGATCAGGCGCTCGACGTGTACTCGTTTGGCATCAATCTGTGGATGCTCCTGGCGGACGGGCGCTCGCCCTTCCGGGTTCAATCCGACGTGCAGCTGGTATGGGCGATCTGCGAGGTCGGTGTACCCCCCTTG
>JAUILJ010000889.1 GCA_030433055.1 Polyangia bacterium | reverse complement strand
GCGCTCGCTTTGCCTGGCTCGGTGGATCTTGGCCAGGAAAGTCTTTGAATGCGTCGGCTGCGCACGACCACTGGGAGGTGCTCGCGTAGCAAGCTGCAAGCAAGCTTGCGGCTTCGAAACCAAGCGCCGAACGCTGCTGATCGTCTGCCTGGGAAGCCGCAAGCTCCCTCACCACGGAGCCCGCGATCTCGAGTGCCTCCTCGAACTGGCCCCGGCGAAACAGCACTCTGCCCCACAGCATCCGATCCTTCACGTCGGAGCTGCTCGGCGGCTGGAGCACCATTAGCTCTTTCGCCGAGGCTGCTTCGACGGCCACCCGCAGTCGCCAGCGCTCCAGGTGGGCGCCTCCGGCGCCCTCGAGCAGCTGCCATAGGCTCCGGCCATAGCCGCGCTGGATCCATGCCTGACCACGACGATCCAGCACGCGAGCGATGCGCGCATCCAGCCCGAGCTCGTTCATCAGGCGCAACGCTGCAAGCGCGGCATCAGGGTCCTCGGCATCGATCAGTGCCGCCGCGACTTGCCAATCGAACGCGGAGTCCGGCGCGCAGACCTCCGAGCGCTGGAGTTCCTCGCGAACGAGCTCGTGGACACGATAACCCTCGCCTTGGCGTTCGACCATGCCGCGCCCCTGCAGGCGCTGGAGGTTCTCTTGGCCGCACTCGATACCCATGCTGACCAGCTGCGTGTCCGTCAGCGGCACTGCCGCACGGCAAAGCGCTACCAGCAAGGCGCGGTCCGATGGGGCGAGCTGACTCAAATTACTCCCAGACTCGAGCGCAACACCCTCCGCCGCCGCGACCAGCTCCTGCTGCAACCGCCACGGAGACCCCCGCGCCGCGGAGACGAGGCGCTCCCGTTCGCTGGCCTCGAGGGTCGGTGCCCGCCGATCCAGGATCTGCTCCAGTTCGGGGCGAGTAAGCTCCAGCAAGCGCAAGGCCTCCGCCCCGAGGCGCGCGTCGAAGCTCACGTCATCGTGCAACACCAGCCAGCGACTGCGACTCGCATACCGCAGCAGCAAGTGACCAAATTCCCTGAACGAAGCGGGCTCCACCCGTTGCGCATCATCGACTACGACGCACAGCTCCCGCGCCTCACTGAGGTCGAGTAGCACCGCGCTCACGGCGTCCAGGTCGTTGAGTGCGCTCCTCCAAGTCTGCTCATCCAAGATTCCCATACGGAAAAATGCGCTCCCGAGCACCAGGCGCAGGTCCTCCGCCGGCCGCGTCGCCGGCAGCGGGATGTAGATGATGGGACCTCGAGTAGGCGAGGCATCTTGGAGAGCTCGGGATACCAGCGCGGTCTTGCCCATCCCAGGGGCGCCCAGCAAGAGCGTCAGCGGATGAGCGGTCAGTCGCTGAGCGAGGCGCCGCAGCTCCACGTCGCGCCCCGCGAACACCAGCGGAGGGTTGGGCAAGCGGTAGCGCAGCGGGATGCGCGGAAGGGGGGGGAGCGTCGAGCGCACCGGATGCGAAAGGCTCTCCGCCATGACTTGTCAGGGTAAGACCGCTCCCTCGGCTGCACAATCATCGCGACGAGCCGCCCGCGCGATCGGAAGAACTCACATCAGACGCGTGATCACGCTGTCCGCCGTAAGCCACGCCTGCGGGGGGATCCGCACCCGTTCGACGTCCGGCCACTCGTTCGTGGTGGCGCCCGGTATCGAGCTATTCGCTGTTTGCCTCCGCAGCACTGAGTCGCCGTGTGGGAGGCGCTCGAGCTCCCCGGCTCCCAAGGCGCGCGCCAGGGCGCTCAGGCGAGCTGCGTCGAGCTCCACGCCCAGGTCGAGTGCCGCGGCTCTCACGTCGACGCCTTCCGCCAGTCTCAAGCCGAGCATGAGGCGCTCGGAAAGCAACGTTTCACCCGTCAAGGGCTCCAGCTCACTCACCCCCTCGCCGAGCTGAAACGCGGCGCTGAACCTGGCCTTCAGGTAGCGCTCCGCGGACGGCAGGTTGCGGTAGCGCAGCGCACGCGTATCCTCGCCCACGCTGATTCCATGCGGTAACGCTTGTGACCGAGTGTCCAGGGTGCCCCAGGCTCCACAACCGAGCCCCAGGTACTGGTGGCCGCGCCAGTAACCGAGGTTGTGGCGCGACTCTCGTGCGGGCTTGGCGTAGTTACTGATTTCGTAGTGCCCGAAGCCCCGGCGATGGAGCTCCTCCTCGACCTCCAGATACGCCTCGGCGACGGAGTCCTCGGGCAGCTGCGGCAGCCGGCCCTTGCGAGCCAAGGCGCCGAACTGGGTGCCCGGCTCGATCGTCAGCGCGTAGGCGCTCAGGTGCTCGACGCCAGCTTCAGCCACCCGAGCGACCTCCCGGCGCGCCGCTGCCGGGACCTGGCCGTGGACACCGAAGATCACGTCCGCGCTGACCCGTGGCACGCGAGACGCCACCGCGTCGCCCAGCGCTTTGATTCCGAGCTCCGCGCTGTGGAGGCGTCCCAAGAATCTCAGTCGCTCGTCATCCGTGCCCTGAATGCCCAGGCTCAGTCGGTTCACGCCTACGTCCGCGAGCCGATTCGCGTGCTCCAAATCGAGACTCGTGGGGTTGCACTCGACGGTGATCTCGCACTCGTGGTGGTTCGGAAATCGCGCGAGGACTCCCGCCAGGACCGCGCCCAGCGCGCTTGCCTCCCACAAGGAGGGCGTGCCGCCGCCAAAAAAAACCGATCCCAGCTCCAACTCAGCCAGCCCGTTGAAGCCCTGGCTGATGCGCGCGTCCAACTCTCGAAGCACCTGCTGCGCATAGGCGTCATGGGGCAAGCTGGACGCATCCGGCTCGGCCAGGCTGAGAAAGTCACAGTATGGACACTTCTTCAGGCACCAGGGGAAGTGCACATAGATCCCCAGTGGAGCTGCCTGGCGGCGAGGTGTCGAGTGAGAGACCACGCCGGGTGTGTAGCACCCCTCGGAGCCGCCGGGCGTGTAGCACCCCTCGGACCGGCTGGGCGCTCAAGCCCGGCTCCGGCGGTCGGTCCCGCTCGATATCGAAGCGCAGCCCGATGCGGCTCGGTCAGCGCGGCCAGTTGGCCAGTCGGTGGGGCGGTGTTAGATTGGTGTTTCGCGCAAACCCTGCGAGAGAACCGCGCCCCCGGGCGCTTCCAACGACCCCAGCGGACCGCCTGGGGCACCTGGCAATATCGTCAACACATCGCGTGGCGCACGACCTGGCGTTTAACTTTACTGCGCGCAGCCACCATGCCCGTGGGTGTCTGGCTGCTGGGGATGCTGGCCGCCTGGCTGTGCCGGGTACCGGTGCGGGTGTACGTCGTGCGCGGGTTCCGGATCGAGACGGCGACCGGCTGGCGGCGCCGCCTGTTCCGGTCGTTGGAGTGGGTGGCGATCCGGTGCGCGAACCATGTCGTGTTCAACAGCCGCAGCCTGATGGCCGTGGGCACCTCGGTCGAGTGCCGCGACAAGGTCGCCGAGTACATCGACGCCGGCGTCACGTGCCCGATCCTGTATCCGCTCATGCCCGACATCAAGCCGGTCGTCGATGCGTTCGCATAGTCGGACGCACCGGCTGGCACTACTGGGGTCAAGTCCTACTTCCCC
>JAUILJ010000030.1 GCA_030433055.1 Polyangia bacterium | reverse complement strand
TCTGGTGATGAACTGTTGCCGTGTGGAAATATTGGGTGACGCCCTCGGGCGCGCCGCCCGCCCCCTGAACGGGGGAGGGCGATCGGCGCGCCTTCGGTCAGGCACCCAACTGCTCCTCGCTGCTGTTACTTGAGGGGTCTTGGGAAGACCCCTCCGGTTTGAGTGATGAACTGTAGCCGCGTGGAAATTATGTGTGACGCCCTGATCTCGGTCGAGTCCTCGCTGGTGCTTTTTGCGGGGCTTGGGGAGTGTGGCGTCAGGTGCCTTAAGGAAAAATGGTAGCGGGCGCCCGGCTTCGCTGGATTTCGAGTCGGAGCTCGGGGGCGTGTGAGTTGGACCGTTCGTGGCTACGAGCGGCGTTGTCTAGAGAAGGGAGTGCGTCGTGTTCAAGAGCGTAATCGGGGTGATTCAGGGGAGGCTCAGTCCTCGTCCGTCGGATCGGTTGCAGGCTTTCCCGGTGGATGGCTGGTGGAAGGAGTTCGAGGTCGCCGCTGAGCTCGGGATCCCTGCCATCGAGTGGATCGTGGAGGCGGATACCTGGAACGAGAATCCTCTGCTATTCCCGGGTGGAAACGAACTCGTCCGGCGCGTGTGCGAGTCCACGGGGGTCGAGGTGCGCAGCGTGTGCGCGGACCACGTGATGGTGCACAAGCTCGCCGGTGTCACTGAGACCGAACGACGGACCAACGTCGCGGCCTTCCAGCACATCATCGGTGCCGCAGCGCAGGTCGGAGCGCGCCGTATCCTCGTCCCCTTGCTCGAGACCTCCGCCTTGAACAGTGACGCGGAACGCGACCAAGCCCGACGTAGCCTGCGTGAGGCGGGCGAGATGGCGCGAGCGTGTGGCATCGTGCTCGGCCTCGAGATGGACATCCCGGGTCACGCCTATGCCTCCTTCGTGCGCAGCGTGGATCACCCCGCGGTGCGCGCCTACTACGACACGGGGAACTCTGGCGCGCAGGGCTACGACATCGCGACGGACGTCCTCCCGTTGCTGCCTCTGCTCGAGGCGGTTCACGTCAAAGACCGTGAACTTCACGGCACGAGCCGCATGCTCGGCCAGGGCGCAGCGAACCTGCGGGGCTTCTTGCACACCCTCGCGGCCGCCAACTTCCATGGCGACTTCACGCTTCAGAGCTGGTTCGGCGATGACGCACAGTCAGACACCCAGCGGAACTACGCCTACTTCTTGAGCCTGTACGCGGGCGCCTTCCAGCGAGCGGCGTGATGCGGACGACCAAGCGACCCTTCAGCACCTCGGACATGGCGGCCATGTCTCACCCCTCACGCAACGGGCGGGGCACTCCGTTTCGCGGCAAGATCCCCCACTGCCTGTTCGTCGGCCTGGGCGGAGTGGGCCAGCGCCACTTGCGGAACCTGGTCGAGTTGTTCGGCCCCGGTGGTGTGGAAATCAGCGCCGTTCGCTTGCGACGAGAGCAAACCGTGTTGGACGACAAGCTCCAAGTCGTGCCCGGTGCGCGTCTGGAAGACGTGTATCCGATGCGCGTCTTCGACGCCCTCGAGCCCGCGCTGGCGCAGTGCCCAGACGTGGTCTTCGTGACGAACCCCAGTCGACAACATATCCCCGTCGCCCGAGCAGCAGTTGAGCACGGCGCTCATGTCTTCATCGAGAAGCCGATCAGCGACGACGAGGCCGGGGTGGCTGGCCTGGTCAAGCTGGCTCGAGAGCGAGAGGTCGCCGGGATGGTCGCCTACCAGTTGCGCCAGCATCCGGGGTTTCGTCGCCTTCAGTCGTGGCTCGCCGCGGGGCGCGTGGGGCGCGTGCTATCGGTGCGCGCCGACATCGGCGAGTACCTGCCGGGCTTTCACCCCTACGAAGACTATCGGCGCATGTATGCTTCCCGCGCGGATCAAGGAGGGGGCGTGATCTGCACGCAGATCCACGAGATCGACCTCCTGGGGGCGCTCTTCGGTCGTCCGAAGCGCGTATTTGCCATCGGCGGCAAGTTGAGCTCGCTGGAGGTCGACGTCGAAGACGTCTCGCTCTCCCTGCTCGAGTACCAGCACGAGGATGGCGGCTTGCTCCCGGTGCACTTGCATCAGGACTACACGAGCCGTCCCAGCCGGCGCTCCATCGCCATCTACGGCGAAGCTGGCACGCTGGAGCTCGATCTCGCTGGCGCTACGCTCAGCTGGTTCGCTGGCAAGCAGCTAGAGGAGCAGCACGACTACAGCGAGTATCCACGCAATCAGCTGTTCTTGAGTGAGCTGTCGCACTTCTTCGAGTGCATCCAGCTCGGGACGCAGCCGGTGGTCGACCTGGAGGCGGGTACGCGCAGCCTCGAGGTGGGTGTGGCGCTGAAGCGCTCTCTCGAGAGCCGCATGCCGGAGCCCGTGCCGGACCTCCTGGCGAAGCTCGACCACGACTCCGACTGGCTACCGTCTCAACCCCCTCACCCCCACAAGAAGAACGTGAGAACGGAGGCTGCATGACTCAGCCCAAGTGTCCCGAGGTGTTGGCTCTGATCCCCGCGCGTGGCGGCTCGAAATCCGTACCACGCAAGAACGTCCTGCCCGTCGCGGGCAAGCCGCTGATCGCGTATTCGATTGCGCACGCGCTTGGTTCCTCGGGGATCACCCGCACGATCGTCAGTACGGATGATGCGGAGATCGCCGCGGTGAGCCGCGCCTTCGGAGCGGAGGTGCCGTTCGAGCGACCCGCCGAGTTTGCCGGGGACTACGCGACCGACGTACAGGTATTCAAGCACGCGCTGGAGTGGCTGCGCGACGAGGAAGGCTACGAGCCAGAGCTTGTCGTGCACCTCAGGCCGACCGGGCCGGTACGCCGCATCGAGCTGATCGAAGACGCCGTCAGTCGAATGCTAGCGCACCCGGAGGCAGACTCGCTGCGATCCATCGGTCTGGCCGAGCAGACGCCCTACAAGATGTGGCGAGTCGACGGTGACTACCTGCGCCCGTTGCTGGAGATCGAAGGGCTGCCCGAGGCTCACTCGATGCCTCGACAGATCTTGCCAGCGGTGTACTGGCAGAACGGCTACGTCGACATCGTGCGTCCACGCTGTGTGTTGACGCACGGGTCGATGGTGGGGCGCGTATCGCTGCCGTTCATCGTGGAGGAGCATGGGGTCGAGCTCGACTATCCCGACCAGATCCCGGCTCTGGAGCGAGCCGTCGTCGACGCCTACGGATTGCCTCAGGAGTCGATGCTGTACGCCGCTGACGATGCCGGCACGGAAGCTGCTTTGGTAGCGCGTGGAGGTGCCCAATCATGCAAGCGTTATCCCGCGTAGAATCCGCTCAGCGTGCTGAACCCAGCGCGTCTCAGGCTCCGTCGAAGCTCTCCGAGCGCTTCGATTTGACCGGCAAAGTGGCAGTAATCACCGGCGGCGCCGGCCTCTTGGGGCAGCAGCACGCACGAGCCATCTGGGAGGCGGGAGGCACACCAGTGCTCGCCGATCTAGCTCTCGAGCCCGCGCGGGCGGCGGCGTGCCGACTGGTGAGCGCCAAGGCGTTGACGTCGGTCGACGAGACCGACCTCAGCGCGCTAGCGCAGCAGCGTGTCGGAGCGGTGAGCATCGACGTGACGAGTGAGGACTCACTTCGAGCGGCCCTCGCGGCGGTGGTCGAGCGTCATGGTCGCGTCGACATCCTGATCAACAACGCCGCCAACAATCCCAAGATGGAAGACGGCAGCATCGGATCGACGCGGCTCGAGCAGTTCGACGTCGCGCGCTGGCACGCTGATCTGGAGGTTGGCCTCACCGGCGCCTTCTTGTGTGCCAAGGTCTTTGGGAGCCACATGGCCGAGCAGGGTGGGGGAGTGATCCTCAATATCGCCTCGGACCTAGGCTTGATTGCTCCTGACCAGCGTATCTATCGCGTTCCTGGTCTGCCGGAGGGCGAGCAGCCGGTGAAGCCCGTCACCTATTCCGTGGTGAAAGGCGGGCTCGTCATGCTGACGAAGTACCTGGCGACCTACTGGGCAGAGCGCGGAGTGCGCGTCAACAGTCTGAGCCCAGGTGGGATGCGCAACGGTCAACCCGAGGATTTCGTCGAGCGGCTGACGAACCTGATCCCCATGGGCCGCATGGCGGAGCCTGGCGAATACGAAGCCGCGGTCCTGTTCCTGTGCTCCGCCGCTTCGCGCTACATGACCGGCGCGAACCTCGTAATCGACGGAGGTCGGACATGTTGGTGATGCCTATTCGGGTCCTGGCCCTGGATATCGATGGTGTGCTGACCGATGGTCGCGTGTCGCTGACACCCGGGGGCGGTGAGAGCAAGGGCCTGAGCTTTCGCGATCTCGACGCCATCACCCAGGCGCGGCGCGCGGGGCTGCAGATCGCACTGGTGACCGGCGAAAATGGTGAGATGGTCGATGTGGTCGCGGGGCGTATCGCGCCGGATCGTATCTTCCGTGGGGCAAAGGACAAGCACGGTGCCGTGCACGCCCTGGCAGACGATCTCGGTCTGGGAGTGGAGAGCATCTGCTACGTCGGCGACGCTGACCGGGACGCCCCGGCGCTGGCTTGCGTGGGACTGGGCTTGGCCCCGAGTGATGCCTCTCAAGAAGCCAGGCGCCGCGCGAAGCGAGTGCTGAAGTCGAAGGGTGGGAGTGGCGCCGTAGCGGAGGCGGTGGGTCTGGTGCTCGATCTCGTACACGATGCGCAGCGCGCTCCCGCGCTCGAGCAGCGGATGCAGGAGATCGCGGAGCAAAGCGTCGAGGCGCATCGACGCTTCGTCGCGGAAGCCATCCCAGGTCTGCGCCAGGTAGCCCAGGTCTTCATCCGGGCGCTGCGTGGCGGTCACAAGATCTTGCTCTGCGGAAACGGTGGAAGCGCCGCCGACGCTCAGCACGTAGCGGGGGAGCTGATCGGGCGCTTCTTGAAAGAGAGCGAGCCGTGGCCGGCGATCGCGCTGTCTGCGGACTCGTCGGTGCTCACCTGCATCGGCAACGACTGGTCGTTCGATGACGTGTTCGCACGTCAAGTGCGGGCGCTGGCTGCGCCGGGCGACGTCGTCGTGGGGATCTCTACCAGCGGGAACTCCACCAACGTGCTGAGAGCCATGGAAGCGGCTCGTGGCAAGGGGGCGGTGACCGTTGGCTTCACCGGTGAGCGCAGCTGCCGTCTACCCGATGTGTGCGACGTCTGCTTCTGCGCGCCAGCAACTGCAACTCCCCGCATTCAAGAGCTTCATATTCTCGGCTGGCATGCCGTTTGTGAAGTCGTGGAAGCGTCTCTCATGGACAGCGCCGCCTGATAGCTAGGCAAGCGCTTGGAGCACCGACTGTGGATCCCGCAACACTGATAGGCATCATTCTCGGATTTGGGCTCATCGTGGGCTCGATTTTGATGAGCGGTTCCCTCGGGCCGTTCATCGACCCGCCCAGCATGATGATCGTGTTCGGTGGCTCGATAGCAGTCACGCTGATCATGGAGAGCATGCAGAACGTGAAGGCTGCGTTCAGCGTCGCCAAGAACGCGTTCAAGACCAAAGGAGGCAAGGCCTCGGAGACCATCAAAGTCATCCTAGAGCTCTCCAACGCTGCCCGTCGTGAGGGGATCCTGGCGCTCGAGAACAAGAAGGTGGAAGACACCTTCTTGCAGAAGGGGCTGAGGATGGCAGTGGACGGGATCCCCAGGGAAGAGATCCGCGAGACCTTGAGCGCCGAGCTCGTGGCCATGCAGGAGCGCCATAGCCGTGGCGTCAAGCTATTCAAGTTCATCGGTGCCATGGCGCCCGCGATGGGCATGATCGGAACCCTGATCGGCCTGGTTCAAATGCTCCAGGCGCTCGACGACCCTTCGGCAATCGGTCCAGCCATGGCAGTCGCATTGTTGACCACCCTGTACGGTGCGATCCTCGCCAACATCATCGCGATCCCCATCGCGGAGAAGCTGGACCGCCGCTCGTCGGAAGAATCCGCGAACATGAAGGTGGTGATCGAGGGCATCGACTCCATCGTGAAGGGGCACAACGCTGCCGTGATCAAGGACCGCCTCGAGGCGCGCCTCGCGCCGAAGCATCGTGAGCAGGAGGCGGCGTAGTGGACGAGGAGAGCTCATGCGAGTGTGAAGAGGGGGCGCCCGCATGGATGGCGACCTTCTCTGACTTGTGCACGCTGCTGTTGACCTTCTTCGTGTTGCTGCTCTCGTTCGCCAACATGGACGTGAAGCAGTTCCGCGTGGCGCTCGGCTCCGTCAAGGATGCGCTCGGCGTCACGTTCAAGGTGGACGGCGAGTTCGAAGGCATGACCACGTCGGTCGTCGAGGTCAGCGAAAAGCCCAGCGTCGGACCCAGCGAGTCGGAGGGCACCTCGCCGACCAAGGGACGAGTCAAAGCGAAGGTGATGCGCTTCGTCCGTCAGCAGAACGCGGAACACCTGATTCAGGTGGCCGAGACGGAGCGGGGCGTGGTGCTTCGCGTGACAGATACCGTGCTCTTCGACACCGGCTCGGATCGGCTCCGCGACGACTCATCCAAGGTGATGGAGGTCGTCGTGGGATTGTTCTCCAAGTTCAAGGGGGCGCTGTCCATCGAAGGGCACACCGACGATCGACCCATCAGCAGCAAGCGCTTCCCTTCCAACTGGGAACTCTCGACCGCACGTTCGATCGCGGTGCTACGTGAGCTGGTGGATCACCATCACGTCGCGGCAAGTCGTCTCAAGGTCGCGGGCTATGCTGACAAGCAGCCGTTGGATCGAGCGAATACGCCGCAGGCCCGTTCCAAGAATCGACGGGTGGAGTTCATCTTCGAAAATCCACCGCAGTTCCAAAATGACCCTGCGGCCGCCTACACCCTGCCCTGAGGTGTGTCGGAGTGAGTCAGCCTCGACCAGAACTTCCTGGGGCCCTCGCGCGTCAGAGCTACGCGAAGCAGTGTGGAGGCGGCGCCGCGGAATCGACTGATCGAAAATCCGAGCTTTGCACACACACCAGGTGTGGCGCGTGCGCTCCCTGGAACTCCGTCTGGGCACACAAAGCCTCGAATGGGGCTCCGCTCGATTGCGAAACGACCGATCAGATTTCATGACTTACAGAGCATGCGTAGGCGCCTACAATCTCGTATTCTTGGCGTCGTTGCTCGAACCGTGGACATCAAGCAGATCGGGCTCTAGCCCAACACCAGTCGGCTCGTGAGAGGCGAGCCAGCGCAAGGACGCGCAGCGAGGATTCGAAGGAGCAGCATGTCGGACGAAGACTTGGATGCGATCCCGACCAAAGGGGTCAAGCCGGTTTACATTGCAGCGGGAGCGGGCTTCATAGCTGTCTGCGTCATCGCGTTCGTGATGATCAGGGTCGTGGGTGGGAGCAAGGTCCCGGAAGAGGATCCCAACGCGGCCGTCGCCGCCCCGGTGGACACCAGCAAGATGTCGCCCGAGGAGCTGAAGAAGCACCTCGAGCTCACTCGCAAGGGCTTGAGTATCGCTGATCAGGAGGCCGCCAAGCAGAAGGCCGCTGAGGACGCTGCCAAGAAGGCGAAAGAGGACGAAGAAAAGCGCGCCGAGGCACCTTCCGGCGGTACGCCATCGGGCGGGGCGACCAAGGCTCCGACCAGCGGCAAAGCCGCGAAGAAGCAGTCCGCCAAGCTCGACGACATCGCCAGCGACATCACTGGCGCGCTCAAGTAGTCAGCGCCTCCCCTCACACGAAGTTCTCGCGTCGAGACGTACCAGGCTGGTCCCGGTGCGTCTTTGTGCGTTGTGGCGACAGAGTGCGTCCGGAATTTGGCCCGTCGCGTTTCGTTCCTCTAGCCTGCCCCTCCTACGGAGGCTGCTTGTTCGATCGCGCGCTACCCAAGGTAAAGAATCAAAACCGTGTGGTCCCGGTGGCGGATCCTCGCGGAGACGTGCGTTTGGAAGAGTCGCCGAGAGTGCCCGCCGCCAGCGCGGCTGACGTTCCGCGTACCCGCAAGAGCAAGAAGCCGATCTGGATCGTTGCGGGCGCCTGCGGCGTGCTCGTAGCGCTGTTCACCGCGTACGGCATCGGTCGCTACGATGCAGGGCTCGAGCGTGAGCGTGTCGAGCAAGCCGCGGAAGCGCAAGCCGCTGGACAGCAGCGTCAGGCTCAGGCCCTCAAGAGCGAACTCGGGGAAGAGCGCTCGCGCGCGCGCCAGCTCAAGGCACTGGCCGGCCTCTATCAGGCGACGCTCTCCTTGGGGAAGAAGAACTTCGGGCTCGCGGAGACCCAGCTGAAAGCCGCGGCTGACGAGCTCGAGCAGAGCCACCCGGACACCGGCAGCGAACAAGACGCCTTGGTGATCGCGATCCGGGATACCAAGGTCGTGGTCACCGATGACGTCAGCGATCAGCGGCGTCAACTCGATGAGCTCGGTCGGCGCTTGCTCTCCACGCTCGACTAGCGTGCGTACCGCTGAGGCCGCGTCCCACTAGAAGTCGACTCGGCGCATCGCGGCGCGCGGCATCCGGCGGATGACGCTCATGATGCCAGCCCAGACTCTGGGTGTGTACAGTACCGGCGCCTCACGCTGCATCGCGCGGACGATGTCCCGGGCGACTCCATCGGGTTCGCCAGAGAAGGGTGGGGGGGTGAGGTTCGCTGTCATGCGTGTGCGCACGAATCCTGGTCTCACGTCCAGCACGCGCAGCCCCGCGCCGTGGTAGGTGTGGTCGAGCGCTTCGAGATAGGCAGAGAGGCCGGCCTTGGACGCCCCGTAGATGGCCACTGGTTTGCGCCCTCGGACTCCGGCGACGGACGAAAGGACCACCAGGCGGCCTCCACCGCGCGCCACCAGTCTTTTTCGCGCGGATTCGCAGAACAGCACGCTGTTGGTGAAGTTGATATCCATCAGCCGCCGCGCGAGGCCTGAGTCACCCGCGAGTTCGTCCTGAGTGGCGAATGCGCCCGCCGTCAAGATCGCAGTGTCGAAGTCTCCGAGCGCTTGGGTTGCGGCGTCGAGCGCGAGCTCGAACGTCTCCGGCTGCTCCAAGTCGCAGGCTCCGAATCCGACCTTCGGCGAGTCAGGCGTCCCCCGCCGTACGTCGAGATCCTGCGCGCTGCGCCCGAGCTCTTGGAGGTCTCGGCCCAGGAGGAAGAGCTCCGCTCCCTGTTCCGCGAGGCAGCGCGCAACCGCCCGGCCAATGCCGGATGTCGCGCCAAGAATGACGACCTTCATGCTCAATCCTCCAAGAGTCGAAGCGACAGGGCGCTGCGCAGGCGGCGCTGAGGGTCCCATCGCCGTCGCAACGCCTGAAAATGCTCAAGGCGTGGTTCCATCGCCGCGAAGTGTGCGCGACGCGTGAACTGATCTTTGGTCAGGTAGATGCGGCCGCCGGTCGAGATCACGAATGCGTTCAGGCGGTCCACGACTCGCTGCGTGTCGTCGGTGATTCGCATGTCCACCGCGATGGATGTGCCCTCCATTGGGAAGGACAACACCCCACGACCCTGTGGTCCGCAGTCTTTGATTACGCACAGGGGGGAAGAGCTTGCGGTGGAGGCGAGGTGATGCATGAACTCGAGCACCGCTTCAGGGCCTGCGTCGCGCGGCAGGACGCACTGATACTGAGTGAAACCGCGCTTGCCATACGCCCGGTTCCAGTCGAGCACTCGGTCCAGCGGGTAGAAGAATGGCTCCGCTGGGCCAGCGCTAGCGCTCACGCCGCGCGGGTGCGCATGAAAGAACGCGGCGTTGAACGCGCGGGCGGTGTGGCGGTTCAGTGCACCGTGAGGGAGGTCGATGGGGAAGCGCAAGGCGCCACGCCGCACCCTCGGAGGACGCGGAGCGCCTGCTCGTGGTGCCCAGTCGCCGGCCATCAGGACTCCGCGTCCGAGCTGGGGCCCTCGGCTGAGGCAGTCGATCCAGCCCATCGTATAAGGCCAGCGCTGGGCGGCGACCCTCAGCGCGTCGAGGAAGTCGCTGATGTTCGCCACCCGACGTGTCTCCGTGAGGATACAACTGCTGGGGATCGGGCGCAGCTGAAACTCGACTTCGAGCAGGTGCCCCAGAAGCCCCATGCCCCCCACGCAGCCGTGGAACAAGTCGGCTCGCAGGGATGGAGAACACTCGACTATGTCTCCCTCCGCCAAGCGCACGCGCAAGCCCAGAACATGCGCGCCGAAGCAGCCGTCTCGGTGGTGGTTCTTGCCGTGCACATCGCTCGCCACCATGCCCCCAAGCGTCACGAACTGCGTCCCAGGGGAGACCGGTGTGAACCAGCCCTGTGGCATGAAGATGCGATTGAGCTCGGCCAGGCTCAAGCCGCTTTCGGCGCGGAGCACACCGCTCTCGGGGTTGAAGCTCAGCAAGCGGTTCGCGAGGACCGTCGATGCAAGCTTGTCTCCGGCAGCGGCGGGGAGCGAGGCGTCTCCGTAGGATCGCGCGAGCCCCCGAGCGAGCGCCGCGCCCTCGCTCGCCCGTTCGAGGCGCTCGTCCTTGACTTCGCGGCCTGGTAGCGACATTCGGCCCCAGCTGCTCAGGAGCGTAGTTCGGGGTGAGCCGGTTGGTATTGCCGGGAGGATTCGTTGCGGTGTGGGTAGTGCTGCCACGCATCAGCTCTCTCATGCTTCGGCTCTTCGAGCTAGCGGTCGAGGGCCGTCTCCACCGAGTCTCCTCCGAAGGCCAGGGTGCCCACGGACTCTGCACACTCCGGGCAAACGTGCACGGGCCGTGCAGGAACTGTGGAGGAGCGTCGAGCGAACCAGGTCGCTGTACGGACGGGGTGCAGCGCATTGTTTTTATGCGTGGAAAAATTTCACCGCGCGGAAAAACGTTTAGCCGAGCGACGGCGCTAGACACGGATGCGCCGAGGTTGCACCAAGAAATGGCCGTGATTACCAGTTTTTTAGCTCCGCACACACGACCCCACCAAAATGCCCCAGGGTTGCGATCCGGGTTTGCGAAAGCAGAGCATTTCTCCTATCCCAAGGGTCCTCTGAGAAGTTCCGGCAGGCGCTCGGCGTCGCTGGGAATGTCTCGGTTGAAAACCAGCGACTCCAGTCAGCTCCCCTGCGGGCTGGGGCGCACTTCGCGCTTGAACGCACGAAGAACATTCAGACCTGCGGCGCCGTATTCACAAGGCTTGGCTAACCACACGAGCCATGATCGGGTATTGGCGCGTGCCGATGGGCGCTCTCCGTAGGTCTGGTCACTCTCCCTGAGTCCACTTCGTTCCTGGAGCGAATTGACACGCGGAAAGCTGGGAGTGCTGCGCGTGACGTCCAGTGACTCCCGACGCCAGTACCCACGATGTCCAGCATGAGCGATCCCCACTCCCGGCATCAGACGATTCTCCTCGAAGGTCGCCTTGCCTCAGTGGGATTGGCTGATCTGATTCAGCTGGTGTGTCTTGGGTCCCAGTCGGTGCGCATTCACCTTCGGGACGAGCGTGGCGCGCTCGGCACGGTGACTGTTCTGGATGGGGCAGTGGTAGACGCCGAGGTCGATGGCCACCGGGGCGAGCCAGCGCTCTTTCGCTTGATGGGGGTTGCCGATGGCGGGTTTCACGTCAAGGCGCTGGCTGAGCACGCTCGTGTTCCGACGTCGATCGCACGGCATTGGCAGGAACTCCTACTGGAAGCGGCGCGCGTCTCCGATGAAGCCAGGGCGCGGGAGCCTGACGATGACAACCTGATTGTGCTGCCGATACGACGCACCGAACCACCTCGCACCACGTCCTCACCCCCCGTTCCCGATCCCGAGGCGCTGGCCCCAGCCTTCGTGCCGTCGTTTCCTGAGCTGCCCGTCGAAGAACCTCAAGCAACCTCGGCGCCCGCGACGCCGCCTCCGGAGACCTCGGCACCCGCCGCCCCAACACCTCCCGGCCCCGCCCGGGTCGCACCACCGTTGAGCGAGTTCGATCGGCTCTTGCGAGAGGCCACCGCGGCGTACTTGCGGAGGGACGTTTCACAGGCGCTCGAGCTCTTCGAGGCGTGCAACGCGCTGCGGCCGAACGATTCCCGGGTGAAACACAATCTAGAACTGCTTCGTAGGCGAAAGAACCGCACATGAAAGTACTTGCAGTAGCCAGTCAGAAGGGAGGGGTGGGGAAGACCACCGTTGCCCTCAATCTGGCCTATGCGTTCGCCTCGCGCGGGCAGCGTGTCGTCTTGGTCGACACCGACCCGCAAGGCGGAGTTGGTCTGTCCCTGGTGGGAAAGGCCAGTTCGGCGCCCGGGTTGTTTCAGCTTCGGGACGGCGCGCGCCTCGCGGACGTGTTGCTCAAGACGCGCTTGCCCGAGCTGAGCCTGGTTCCGTTTGGCGACTTCGAGGCAGCGGCGCTTCAGGGGTTCAGCGAGGAGCTGGTGCATGGTCCGCTCCTGGACCATGTCGTGGACCAAGCCGCTGAGCACGCGGACCTGCTGATCTTCGACACCCCGTCGGGATTGATTGGGCCGACGTTGGGGGTGCTGCAGCGCGCCACCGATGTCGTTCTCCCACTGCAGACCGAGCCTTTGGCGTTCCGAAGCGTGCCCCGACTGCTCGAGCTGCTGAACTCCCTGCGTGCCAACGGAGCAGAGGCCACGCTCGCGGCGGTCGTGCTCACCATGGTGAGATTTCGCGAAGAGTATTCCCTGGCCGTCTCTCAGGAGGCCTGGACGCTATTCCCTGGGGATTTAGTCGCGGAGACCTTCGTGCCGAAGGACCCCGTCTTCGTAAAGGCGAGCGCGAACGGAGTCCCGGTGGCGCTGTTGAGCCGCCGGCCACCGCCAGCGAGCGTCGTGTTCGACCGTTTGGCCGCAGAGCTGGAGCCTCGCTTGGGCATCTCGCTGCAGGAGGAGCATGACGCACCCGTCCCTCTCTTGGATTGATCCTGGTCGCTTCGCGGCGCTCGTGGTGGGCGCGACGACGGACCCGCAGGCGCAGGTTTCCGCGCGAGCGTTTCGCTTACCTCCACCCGAGCGCGGGACGCTGACGCGAACGCCGACAGCCGTGCCTCAGCCCTTGAGGTCTCCGGCAAAGGTGCCAGCGAGGGGGCCGGCGAAGGAGCCGCACGGCGGCGGTCAGCCGGAGCTGGCGGAGTTCGTCGCGCCTGCAGCACCGCTCACCCAGCGCCTCGAGGCCTTCGTTGAGTGGCTCGGTCAAGGGCTGGTCGTGCGCGCGACGTTCATCGCCGATGAGCACGGGCTGCCGGTTATCGAGGGCAAGGCGGATGCAGACCACATCGCCATATCAGCCTCGTTCATGGCGTTGCTGAGGCAAATCCGTGAGGCAACAGGCGCGCCCAAGGCGGGGCGTGTCTACTTGGCGCTGGACGACAACGGTGTGTTGCACCTGGTCGAGGTGAACACGCCCTGGGGACGCTACGGCGTCGGGTTAATCGCAGAGCTGCCGCTGCGAAGCCATGTGCTGGCGACGATTCAGCGTGGGCTGGAGTCCGCATTCGGAGAAGGAAACGAATAGATGGCTGAGGAATTTCTCGAGTCTGCGGTGCAGGACGTACCGTCTCTGCGGGCTGTTTTCATTACAGCGATGCCCGACTGTCTGCTCTACGACTCCTGGGTTCGTGAGGGGGAGACGCTGGTGCCCGAGGACGTCGCGTCGTACTTCGGCGATTTGGTCCGAGCGAACCGCCAGGGCCTCAAGGCGCTGGGTTCGTGGTCGTCGGAGATGCAGGTGACGATCGAGTCCGCGGATACGTTGATCGTGATTCGCGAGGTCCGCGAGGACTTCGTGTGTGGTTGCGCCTTCGAGCGCTCGGCGCCCCTGGGCATGGTTCGCTTGCACCTCAAGCGCATGCTCGACCGGGTCGTGGCTCATCTGCCGTCAATCGAGCCGCAGGAGCGCCCGAGAGGCGTGCGAGTGCTCGAGTTCTTGGAGCGCTACGCGCCCGATCCCCACGCGGTGTTGTTGCGTGTCGCGCTTCGTTCGCAAATCACCACGGCGGAGCTGGCCGCCCGACTCGAAGCGGCGGCCAAGGCAATCTTGGGCCTCGAGACCCTGAACATCTAGCGGCGGAGCAATCTGAATGAATCGACTGAACGAGTTCCGAGAGCTGCTGCCCGGACAAGACCTGACGTTCCTGGCGGGTACCGAGTACGTGTACCACTGCCATCACTACAACCTGTTTCACGACCAGACCATCGACGACGGGGTGGGTGAGGAGGCGAGCTGGCAGCTTCGCGTGTCCGCCGCGCACGAGGCGTTCCGTGGCTTGTTGCAGCGCCTCTTTCAAGCGAGCAACGCGGACACGCCCAGCGAGAAGCTCGCCCTGGCGGCGGAGGTCTTCGCCTGGATGGGCCATGGGCGTATCGACCTGTCGCTGGCGCGAGAGCAGGGGAGCGCGCGCGCATCCCATCTCCACTACGGATTCTCCTGGCGGGACAAGTATGGAGAGATCGTGAAGCGCACGCACGCTGCAGACGCAGTCGCCGCGGGTTTCCTTGCGGCGACTTCTGAGCTGGCGTACGGCCTGCCAGCGGGGAGCGTGAGCTGCAAGGAGGAGAGCTGCGTCGCGGCGAAGGCAGCGGAGTGCCGATTCACGACGCAGAGCGGTGAGGCGCGCTCGCTCAATGACACGCTCACGATGGGTGCGGTCTCGGAGCTGGTCTCACCACCGACTTCCGGGATCCAGGAAGAGACGATCAGCCAGATCGCCGACGGCCTGCGGGAGTTCTTGCGCGGGGTCCAGGGTGATCAACATGGACTGATCCCCGCGTTTGGCGTGTTCGTCTCCATGCACCTGTCCGACTACTACAACCGCACGGCGTACGAGATGGTGCACAGCGTCGAGCGCGTCGCACCCGCCGGGGCGGGCGTCGCCGAGGCCCTGCTGCGAGAGGCCGGCCACGTCTGTGCGTTCAACACGTTCGGGAACATCCTGCTCTCCCCCGAGTGGGAGGGCCTCGTGGGAGCGCCCAGCGGAGATCCCCTGGAGACTATTGTTTTCTGTGCGGCAATTGCCCGGGGGCTCGGGTTTGGGCACTGGACGGTGCAGTCCTTCGAAGCCGGCAAGCGCTTCGAGCTAGTGGCGCCGTGCTGTTACGATACGCCGTTCTACCTTCGGAATTACGGCCAGTCGCAGAAGCCTCGCAGCTACTTCTTGCAGGGCGCGGCGCAGGCGATGATGGTGCTGGCGCACCGAGTGCCCTGGACTGAACGCCCCCGGCTCACCCAAGAGTTCTACGCCAACCTGTTCCGTACCAAGATCCCCTGGGCCACCACTCAAACACGCTGCGTGACGCAGGGTCATCCGATCTGCGAAGTCGTGGTCGAGTGATGCGCAGGAGCGCCTCGCGTTGGAGCTGACTCGCGATCAAAGCTGCGTCGACCGGATCAACTGGCGCTGCGACCTCCCCGCGGGGGTGAGTGGCGAGGCGCTGTTTGATTGCCTGTCCAAGCTCGCTGACCATCAGGTCGAAGGGCCCGGGCCGCTGCTCTTCGTGCTGCGGACGCCTGGTCAGCACCGGATCCTGATCGTGCCCAGGACAGGCCGGGTCCAGATCCGTGTTTCGTACGAAGTGCCCAAGCTCGACCGCCGGCTCGCGGCCGAGGGGGTCTTCGCGGCGCTCGTGCGCGCGCTGCGCAGCCTACCGACCAGACCGCAAGGCTGAGCCGCCGATCCCTAGCGCGGGAGGCGTCTGCTGCGACGAGGGTACGGGCTCAGTCCGTCTCGCTGGGCCCAACCGCGAGCGCTTCCACGTCCGTTCAGCGTGCCCTTTCGCCTCGCTCCAGGGACCGAGCGTGGGGCAAGTTTGTATTTGCATACGAAAAACACGGGGCGCCGCGCCGTCGGTCTGGTGCAACCTCCGCGTCCGCATGCGTGTCCCGTCTTGCGACGTCGGGTGAGGTAGTCAGCTAGAGGTGAAGCACCGTGGCATCGACCTCGGTGCTATTCCGTGAGGATACGGAACAAATCGAACTCTGGGAGTCGCTAGAGGATTGAACTGTGGCGAAGGCCCGTGGATACTCAGAGCGTTTCACGGAGTGCCAGTATTACCCCGCTGACGCTCATTGCAGAGAATCCGGGACTACGCTGCGAGTTGCAGATTCGCGTGCGTATACCCCCGTGTGCGCTGGAGAATGCATGACCGGAGATGACGCAAAACAGCGCGATGCGACTTCCCAGGCCCGTGATCTGGTGGCGAAAGGGCTCGAGCACTACGGGCGAAACGACGTGAATCAGGCCGTCGAGTGCTGGCAAGAGGCAGTACGCCTGGATGGCAGCAATCAAGAGGCGGTGGACTACCTGGACGCAGCCGGCTTTCAGCCGGTCGAAGCGGAGAGCGGGGCTCAGGTGATCGATATCAACACCGCCCGGCGCATCCTCACCCCCCTACCTCCCGCACCAGACCCGCAGACCATCAAGGCGGCGCGGATGCAGGAGCTGGAGCGCTTGCTCGAAGGCAAACGCTACGAAGAGGCGCTGGAGCTCCTGCTGCGCGCGAGAGTTCAGACGCCGGATGATCCAGCTATTTCCCGGGGGATCCGTCTGATCAAGGACCGGTTGCTCTTGGACTACGTGCGCCAACTGGGTGACCTGGAGCAAGTGCCAATCCGCGTGGAAACTCGTGAGCCGACGGTCGAGCCGGAACTCAGCATCTTCGCGCTGGTTGATGGCATCGCGTCGATTGAAGACATTCTGCAGGCGTCTCAGCTCGGGCGCTTCGAGACGTATCGCTGCCTGGCGCAGCTGCTGCAACGTAAGGCGATCGCGCTCACTGAAGCAGTGCCCTGGAGCCTGCCGGTACCGCCTCCCCGCGGGGGTCGAGGCCGCGCTGACCCGCCACAAGCTTCACAGCCAGAACAACCACCACACGACCAAGGAAACTCAATGACGAACATCTCTGAATCTCTCAAGAAGTTGAATTCACTAGACGGCTTTGTCGGGGCGTCGCTCGTCGACTCCGACTCGGGCATGGTGCTCGGCACCGAGGGCGGCGCGAACTTCAACTTGGAGCTGGCGAGCGCGATGAACACGGACGTGGTCCGGGCGAAGCGCAAGGCGATGGACGCGCTGGGCTTGGGCGATGTCATCGACGACATCCTGATCTCGCTCAAAGATCAGTATCACGTGATCCGACCCGTGAAGAACCGACCCCAGGTGTTCATCTATCTGGTGACGGATCGCGCCAAGTCGAACCTCGCGCTGTCGCGCATGCGCCTGGCTGAGGTGGATGGTTCGCTGAAGGTGTGATCGAAGCTCAGAGCAACGCCCTTGGGGGGGCGTTGCTTGCCTCGGTGCGCGCGAGCACGGCCGCGACTGTTGCCACCCCGCTGGCAGGAGATCGGGGACGGCCGCGGCACCCTCCTGAGCCGTGTGCTAAGCGTCGCGGCTCAGGAGGGCTCATGGCAGAGGCTGGTAAGCACCACGGCGTCGACTACGTCGAGATCTACGTTACGGACATGGAGCGCGCGAAGGGGTTCTACTCCCAGGCGTTCGGTTGGAAGCTCACGGAGTACGCCCCGAGCTACGTTGGATTCTCCGACCATGCACGAGCCGAACGGGAGGCTGGCGGACTTTGCCTTGTGGAAAATGTTAAGCCGGGGGGGCCGCTGGTGCTCCTGTTCTCGAGCGACCTCGAGCAGAGCCAGCGCGCCGTGAAGGAGGCGGGGGGCAAGATCAACAAACCTATCTACAGCTTCCCTGGCGGGCGTCGCTTCGAGTTCGAGGACCCTGCGGGAAACCTGCTGGGTGTCTGGGGCGAGTGAGTCTGCGCGGGCACGGTGGTCGTTGGGCAGGGTGTTTTCCAACGCGCTGCTAGGAATCAGGACACTAGAGCAGGCGCTTGCCGCTGACCCGCTCGACCTCGCTCTGGATCAGCTGCTCGAGCTCCAGCTTCTGCGCGAGGCCGAGTTCTCCCACGTCGATCTTGCGCACACCAATCACGCTCAAGGCGGTGCTGAGCACCGCCGCTGCGCCCTCTGGCGGTGGCTGCGTCAGGACGTCGTACTGCTGGCGGTTGAGTAGCATCAGGACTCGCTGGTCTTCGTTGGGGCGATAGCTGAAGCACACAGCGTGCAGCTGGCTGATCGGCTCCTCGAACCAGGCCTTGATGATGCCGCCTTGTTCATCCGAGCGGAAACGCTCAGGTGTTACGGTGAGCACACCGTGCTTGTTGAGCCCGTTCACCGCGCCCACCGTCACGGCAGCGAGCACCAACGTGATGAACGCGAAAACAGCGTAAAATACGGCGTTGGGCATCTGATCGCGGAAGCCAAGTACGGCCAAGCTGAGGCCGCCTACGGCCATGAATGCTGCGAGCTGGGTGACGACTCGGTACGGCTTTCGGAACCTGATGATCGTGCGCTCCGCCTCTCGTGCCACTTCAAACGTGCCGCTCTCCGGCAGGGGAGCTGGTTCGCGTGAACGGCGGGTCAGGTTGCAGTTCGCTTGCAGATCTCGCAGGAGGTCGCGCGCCTTGCCCTCGGACTGGGACGTGTAGAGCGTCCAGCTCACGCCGTCCTTCTTCACCACGTCGAGCGCATAGCTCACGCTGCGCCCCTCGCTGCTACTGTGCACTTGGCGTTTGACTCGCAGTTGCTCGATGCTTGCGTAGGCCAAGCGCCCCTCGGGCTCCCCCCGCGCCTCGGCTGATGGATAAGCCAGGAGCGCTTCCTGAGCGTCGTCGAACACGAAAGCGCCTGGGCCTGAGCGACGGGAGAGCACCAAGACGCCCGCGCCGAAGAAGGTCAGGCCGAACCCGCCAAGCTTCGCGCCCAGCAACGGGTCTGCCAGCGCCACGAAGGCACCAAGGCCCGCCGCGGGCAGACCCAAGAGCACGAACAACCCACCCAACACGAACTGCAGCGTGCGTGAGCGCACCAGTACCGCGCGGCCGGGCTGCGCTTCAGCGAGTCGGTAGTCCACGGGCTAGAGGATGGTCACCAAAAGTACTGCAATCCCGCTAAGGACCGCGCCCTCGATCCAAGCCGCATTAATGTTGCGGTCCTCCTGGATCTCCTTGTCCATGCGTGCGCCCGGCAACAGAGCAAAATCCACAAGGAAACGCAGAATCAAGAGCAACACTGTGCCTACGACCCATGAGGCACCGAACCGCGTAAGGTCGTACGCCCAGCTCTTGAAGTCGCCGCCGATGGCGCCGACGAGGATCACGCCCATCGCGACGAGGTTCAGTCCGAGCGCGACTCCTGCCGCTACGTTGTCTTTCTCGATCTCATCGTGCACGTCGTAGCGACACACAGCCATGTAAATGTGCCCGTAGATCACCATCGCCAGCATCCCGAGGAGCACGAACGCGATGGTGGTGTGTGGCCCTCCACCGCGCCCGGACAGCGCTGCAGCGACGACGAGCCCGCTCGCCACGTAGGCTCCGCCTTCCACCGCGCCGGTCCCGGCGTTTGCGTCCTGGATGATCTCCTTGGTCGTCGAGAATCGCCGCAGGAGCGCCTTGTCCACGATGATTCGAGCCAGGTTCAAGAGCACGATCCCGAGCAGCACGTACCCGCCGGTGACGAGCAAGTCCCTCCACAGCACCGGCTCCTGAATGGTGTCGGCAGGTGGAGTCTTCAGGGGACCGAGGCAGACGATGAGCACGCCGAGGTAGTAGCCGCCGACCGACAGCCCCACGGCGAGGTTGTCCTTGGTCGTCAGTTCTTCCTGGAGTTTGTAGGGGGTGAGGAGATCCTTGAAGAACCGCGCGACGAAGAGCAGGGTGATCATCAAGCCGACGTACGCGATGTCTCGTGGCAGGTTGAAAGCCGTAGTCTTGAGTAAATCGATGCTCTCTTGCATTGGCTTACCTTCTCACTCCCACTGCTTCCAGCCGCGAAGATACGCCTGGAGTACGCGGGG